>DBNW01000003.1:0-13004 GCA_002299425.1 Methylococcaceae bacterium UBA662
GCAAGTGACGCTTCAAAAACCGCTGCCAAGTGGTTGGCACAAGGCACGATTTACCCGGATGTCATCGAATCTGCGGGCGCGAAAACCGGCACGGCGCATTTGATTAAATCGCACCATAACGTCGGCGGCCTGCCGGAACACATGACGCTGAAACTCTTGGAGCCGTTGCGCGAGTTGTTCAAGGACGAGGTGCGCAAACTGGGCTTGGAACTGGGTTTGCCGTCGGACATGGTGTTCCGCCACCCTTTCCCCGGCCCCGGCTTGGGGGTGCGGATTCTGGGCGAGGTGAAAAAAGACTACGCCGATTTATTGCGCCGCGCCGATGCCATTTTTATCGAGGAATTGTACCGGCACGATTGGTACGATAAAGTCAGCCAAGCCTTCGCCGTGTTCCTGCCGGTGAAATCGGTCGGCGTCATGGGCGACGGGCGGCGCTACGACTACGTCATCGCCTTGCGCGCCGTCGAAACCCTCGATTTCATGACTGCCCGCTGGGCGCATTTGCCGTATGCGTTTTTGGATTTAGTGTCGCGCCGCATCATCAACGAAGTACCCGGCATTTCCCGCGTCGTTTACGACATCTGCGGCAAACCGCCGGCCACGATTGAATGGGAGTAAGCACCGATGATGCAGCCCAGCAGGACGAACGCTGGATGCGCCATGCCTTGCGCCTGGCCGGGCGCGCTGAGGACTACGGCGAAGTGCCGATAGGGGCGGTGCTGGTAAAAGACGGCGCAGTGGTCGCCGAAGGCTGGAACAGCCCCATCCGCCTGCATGACCCGAGCGCCCATGCCGAAATCATCGCCCTGCGCGCAGCCGGGCGGGCCTTACAGAATTACCGGCTGGTCGGCACCACGCTGTACGTCACCCTAGAACCTTGCGTGATGTGCATGGGTGCCATCAGCCACGCCCGCGTCCAACGCCTGGTGTTCGGCGCCTTTGACCTTAAGCGCGGCGCCGTTTGTAACGCCTTGTCTTTGACGGATGCGGCGTTTTTGAACCACCGCGTGGCATGGCTAGGGGGCGTGATGCAGACGCAGTGTTCGGCGTTGTTAAGCGATTTTTTTAAGGCTAAACGCGCGCTGAAAATCGTGGAAACTCAGCGCCCGTTGTCGGCCATTGACACCGCCTACCCCCTTAAATAACGAATGTTACGCAGAGCGTCATGGATTACCCGATTATCGTAGACCTTGTGTCGCTAGGGCGACGGTTTTTTAAAGCCGGTTGCCAGCCCCTTTTGCCAACTCCCAGCAAAAGTTCCAATACTCGGCGCGGCAAACGGGGGGCGCGTTACCGCGTAACATCCGTTAAATGCGTTAAATGACTGTGTAACACGCTGTATTGATGTTATTTTTAGTTACAAAGCTGCTGCCTTAGTAAAAGGCGCGCTAGGCTACGGTGTCCTTAGTTTTCCTGAGCGTACCCACGCGACTGCGTTGTTGGTAGCCAGGCGAATAAAAACCGTACTACAATCCGACGGGCTGGTTGTTACTAGGTGTCCTTAAACCGGGCCGTCCCTTTTTTCACGCATAACCACCTATTCTTAGTAGGAAATACCGTGCCTCCCTCTTCAAACCGCCCCCTCTCCCCACACTTGCAAATATACCGGCTACCCCTAACCGGCTTGGTGTCCATTACCCACCGCGTGACAGGCGTGCTGTTAGTATTCGGGTTGGCCCTGTTAATTTGGCAGTTGATAGCCGTTTCAGCCGGCGAGCAGCCTTACTTGGCTATGCAGGCGTGGTTGGCCCTGTGGCCGCTGCAGCTGATCTACTGGGGGTTTGTATACGCCTTGATGTTTCATTTATGCCACGGTGTCCGGCATTTAGTTTGGGACGCCGGCTTTGGTTTTGAGCGTGATCACCTAAACCGGCTTGCCCTGGCTGAACCGGTTTGCGCGTTGTTATTGACGATCATCGCCTTTTTTGCCCTATGAACACCACAGAGGAACGTATGAATTACCGATCACCGTTAGCAAAAGTCCGGGGGCTGGGTTCGGCCAAATCGGGCACCGGGCATTGGTGGATGCAGCGGGTCACGGCGGCGGCTTTGGTGCCGTTGACGTTTTGGGTGCTGGTTTACACCCGCATGGCATTGACCGCACCTTACCCACAAACGCTGGCCTGGCTGGCCGACCCGTTCCACGCGGTGGCTGTGTGGTCATGGGTGTTGTTGGCTTGTTACCATGCGGCCTTGGGTCTGCAAGTGGTCATCGAGGACTATGTGGCGGCGGAAGGGATAAAAATCATCGCCGTTTGGGCGGTCAATCTGGCCTTTTTGTTTTTGGCTTTGGCAGCCTCGGTGGCCTTATTGCGTATCGTAGTGACGGGTTAAAACATGACTTCAGCCTATAAAATTATCGAACATGCCTACGACGTGGTGGTCGTGGGCGCCGGTGGCGCCGGTTTGCGGGCCACGCTGGGCATGGTGGAACGGGGCCTGAAAACCGCCTGCTTGACCAAAGTGTTCCCCACCCGCAGCCACACTGTCGCCGCCCAAGGCGGTATCAGTGCGGCGCTCGGCAACATGGGCGAGGACGATTGGCGTTTCCACCTGTACGACACCGTTAAGGGTTCGGACTGGCTGGGCGACCAAGACGCCATCGAATACATGTGCCGCGAGGCCATCCCCGCCATTATCGAACTGGAACACTACGGCGTGCCGTTTTCGCGCACCGAGGACGGCAAAATCTACCAGCGCGCCTTTGGCGGCATGACCACCCACAACGGCCAAGGTCAGGCGCAACGCACCTGCGCGGCGGCGGACAAGACCGGCCATGCCATTTTGCACACCCTGTACCAGCAATCGCTTAAGCATAAGGCCGAATTTTTCGTTGAATACATCGCCTTGGACGTGATCATGCAGGACGGCGAATGCCGGGGCGTGCTGGCCTGGTGCCTGGACGACGGCTCGCTGCATGTGTTCAAGGCGCAGATGACGGCATTGGCGACCGGCGGTTACGGGCGGGCTTATTTTTCCTGCACCTCAGCGCATACGGTGACCGGCGATGGCAATGCGATGGTGTTGCGCGCCGGCTTGCCGTTGCAGGACATGGAATTCGTGCAATTCCACCCGACCGGCATCTACGGCGCCGGCTGCCTGATTACCGAAGGGGTCAGGGGCGAAGGCGGTTATCTGACCAATTCCGAGGGTGAACGCTTTATGGAACGCTACGCGCCGTCGGCCAAGGATTTAGCCTCCCGCGACGTGGTCAGCCGCGCCATCACCCTTGAAATCAACGAAGGGCGCGGGGTTGGCAAACTGCGAGACCACGTTTATCTGCACATCGAACACCTAGATCCCGCCATCATCCACGAACGGCTGCCGGGCATTTCCGAAACCGCGAAAATTTTCGCCGGGGTTAATGTCACCGAGCGGCCCATCCCCATCCTGCCGACCGTGCATTACAACATGGGCGGCATCCCCACCAATTACCGGACCGAAGTCGTGACCTTGGACGGCGACCATCCCGACCGGGTCGTCCCCGGCCTGATGGCCATCGGCGAGGCGGCCTGCGTGTCGGTGCATGGCGCCAACCGTTTAGGCTCCAACTCGTTGCTGGATTTGGTGGTGTTCGGGCGGGCGGCGGCGATCCGCTGCGCCGAAATCATCAAGCCCGGCAGCACCCACAAACCGTTGGCCAAAACCGCCTGTGACCAAGCCCTAGCCCGGTTTGACCGCATCCGTTATGGCCAAGGCGACGTGCCCACCGCCAAAATTCGCCTGGACATGCAGCGCACCATGCAAACTCATGCCGCCGTGTTCAGAACCCAAGCCACGCTCGATGAAGGCATCCGGGCCATGGCTGACATCAACGCCGCGTTTGCCAATGTCGCCGTCAAAGACAGGTCGCTGATCTGGAACACCGACTTGGTGGAAACCTTAGAATTGGACAATCTTTTGGCCCAGGCCACCGTCACCATCAACGCCGCCGGCCACCGCACCGAAAGCCGTGGCGCCCACGCCCGGGAAGATTTCCCTAACCGCGATGATGCCAACTGGCTGAAACACACGCTCACTTGGCTGCAAGACGGCCAAGTCCAGTTCGGCTACCGTCCGGTGCATTTGTACACGCTGACCGACGAAGTTGCCGCCATTCCACCGAAAGAGAGGGTTTACTGATGGCTGAATTCACCCTGCCAAAAAATTCCGTAGTGACTAAAGGCCGCGAATTCCCCGCGCCAGATAACGCCACCCATACCCGCCGTTTTGAAGTCTACCGCTGGGCCCCGGAAGCGGGCGAAAACCCCCGCGTCGATGTGTTCCACTTGGACATGGAGGATTGCGGGCCGATGGTGCTGGACGCCATCATCAAAATCAAGAACGAAATCGACAGCAGCCTGACTTTTAGGCGTTCCTGCCGCGAGGGCGTGTGCGGCTCCTGCGCCATGAACATCAACGGCCGGAATAGTTTGGCCTGCACCAAGGCCGTAGCCGACTATACCGGCAGCATCAAAATTTTTCCGTTGCCGCACCTGCAAGTGGTAAAAGATTTAGTGCCGGACATGACCCATTTTTACGCCCAATACGCTTCCATCAAGCCTTGGCTGGAAGCCCAAACCCCCGCCCCGGCCGACTCCGAACGCTTGCAAAGCCACGCAGACCGCGCCAAGCTCGACGGGCTTTACGACTGCGTGCTGTGCGCCTGCTGCTCCACCAGCTGCCCCAGCTATTGGTGGAACAGCGAGCGTTACTTAGGGCCTGCGGTGTTGCTGCAAGCCTACCGCTGGTTGGTGGACAGCCGCGATGAAAACAGCGGCGAGCGCCTGGACGATTTGGAAGACCCGTTCAAGCTGTACCGCTGCCACACCATCATGAACTGCACCGACACCTGCCCGAAAGACCTGAACCCGGCCAAGGCGATCGCGGAAATCAAAAAACTGCTGGTGCAGCGGCAGCACGGCTGATGGACATCCCGGCCAGAGTTCGCTGGCAATGCCGACGGGGCAGCAAAGAGCTGGATTGGTTGTTGCAACGGTATCTAAACACTGTTTGGCCACCAGCCGATGCCGTTGAAATGCGTCAGATTGAGGACTTGTTGCAATTAGATGACTGTGAATTGACAAAAAGACTGCTTATTCTGCCGGGTTTGGCTATGCCTTCTGAAACCTCACTTAACACGTAACGGTTACTCGCTTGCTGGATTTTTTATTGGCATGAAGCGGCCCGTGTGATGGGCCGTAACTCAAGCACGTTACCTGATTAAAAATTTCTTTTACCGATAGTGGCAAAAAACTCAATGATGCACAAGGCATCGTCATGCCCTGCGGGTAAACAGCCCTCTGTTCCAGACAGAGGGGTGGCGGAATCCAGTTAACAGGAATGTCGCATGGAACAGCATCATTTAAAACTTGTCCACTGCCCCTTTACCGCACATTTAGCCAACTTATGACTTCAGACACCCCTCCCCGTCGTCCTCGTGGCATTTATTTATTGCCCAATCTGTTCACCACCGGGGGCTTGTTCGCCGGTTTTTACGCCATGATCGCCGCCGTCGATGGCCGCTTTGAGACGGCCGTGGTCGCCATTTTTATCGCCATGATTTTAGATGGCCTGGACGGGCGGGTGGCGCGATTGACCCATACCCAAACTCCGTTTGGGGCCGAATACGACAGCCTGTCGGATATGGTGGCGTTTGGCGTGGCCCCGGCCTTGGTGATGTATTTGTGGGCGTTTTCCAGCTTGGGGCGGCTGGGGTTGTTTGCCGCTTTTGTTCATACCGCCGGCGCCGCCTTGCGCTTGGCGCGCTTCAATACCCAAATCGAGACCGCCGACAAGCGTTATTTTCAGGGTTTGCCCAGCCCTGCCGCCGCCGCCCTCCTGGCCGGATTCATATGGCTATCCTTGGAACACGGCTATGCCATCGACGCCATCAAGTTTTTCGCCATCGCGCTGACCCTCAGCAGCGGCCTGTTGATGGTCAGTAATTTCCGCTATTCCAGCTTTAAGCAAGTTGATTTGAAAGGGAAAGTGCCGTTTGTGGTGGCCATCAGCGTGATGGTGGCGGCAGGCTTTGTCATGGCAGAGGCACAAAACATGCTGTTCTTGTTGTTTTTAGGCTATGCCATTTCGGGACCGGTCATCACGTTGATACGGCGCAAGCGCATGTTGCAGGAACGCAAGGGCTAAAATCCGCTTGAGGGCTTAGGGCCATTACGGTACAGTCGGTTCATGAACCGGCTGTTACCGACAGCCCCCGCTGCCCCCTGGTCTTTGCACCTACCCTAGGCAGCAGCGAAGCGTACACAGCAACCCCCGTTTTTTTATGCGTCCCTCCTGCAACCCTTAGGTAACGGGCGGCTTTGTAAAAAAAATAAACTGAGAGCGTTATGAAACAGCCATTAATCATTTTTGACACCACCTTGCGCGATGGCGAGCAAAGCCCTGGTGCCTCCATGACCCGCGATGAAAAAGTCCGCATCGCCCGCGCCTTAGAACGGCTACGCGTGGATGTGATTGAGGCCGGTTTCCCGGCCGCCAGCCCCGGCGATTTTGAGGCCGTGCAAGCGGTGGCCAAGGCCATCAAGGACAGCACCGTGTGCGGCCTGGCCCGGGCTTTGGACCAGGACATCGACCGCGCCGGCACCGCACTGAAAGGCGCAGAGCGTTCCCGCATCCACACCTTCATCGCCACCTCGCCCATCCACATGCAGATGAAGCTGCACATGACCCCGGAGCAAGTCATTGACCATGCCGTGCGGGCCGTGAAACGGGCGCGGCAGTATACCGATGATGTGGAGTTTTCCCCCGAAGACGCCGGGCGTTCCGAAGAGGACTTCTTGTGCCGCATTTTGGAGGCGGTCATTGAGGCCGGGGCGCGAACGCTGAACATCCCCGACACCGTCGGCTATAGCGTCCCACAACAGTTCGGCAACACCATCGCCAATTTGATCGCCCGCATCCCCAATTCTGACCGGGCCATTTTTTCCGTACATTGCCACAACGATTTGGGCCTGGCGGTGGCCAATTCCTTGGCGGCGGTGCTGAACGGGGCTAGGCAGGTGGAATGCACCATCAACGGGTTAGGCGAGCGCGCCGGCAATGCTTCGTTGGAAGAGGTGGTGATGGCGGTGCGTACCCGCCATGACGTGTTCCCGTGCGAGACCCGCATCGACACCCGGGAAATTTTGACCTGTTCCAAATTGGTTTCCACCATCACCGGTTTTCCGGTGCAGCCGAACAAAGCCATCGTCGGCGCCAACGCCTTCGCCCATGAGTCCGGCATTCACCAGGATGGGGTGTTGAAAAGCCGCGAGACTTACGAAATCATGCGCGCCGAAGACATCGGCTGGTCGGCCAACCGCATGGTGCTGGGCAAGCACTCGGGGCGCAACGCCTTCAAAAGCCGTATCGCCGAATTGGGCTTTGAATTTGCCTCGGAAGAGGAAATCAACGCAGCCTTCGCCCGTTTCAAAGAATTGGCCGACAAAAAACATGAGATTTTCGACGAGGACTTGCAGGCCATTATTTCTGAAAGCAGTGTTGAAGCCGAGGACGATGACATCAAATTGATCGCCTTGAAAGTCTGTTCGGAAACCGGCGAGACGCCCCGCGCCAAAGTCACCTTGCGTATCGGCAACCAAGAAACCATCGGCACCGCCGAAGGCAGCGGCGTGGTCGACGCCACCTTGAAGGCCATCGAACAATTGGTGCAAACCGGTGCCACTCTGGCTTTGTACTCGGTCAACAACATCACCAATGGCACCGACGCCCAGGGCGAAGTCACCGTGCGTTTGGAAAAATCAGGGCGCATCGTCAACGGCTTAGGGGCGGACACCGACATCGTGGTCGCCTCGGCCAAGGCTTATGTCAATGCCGTCAACAAGCTGCACAACCCGGAAAAGAGGTGGCATCCGCAAAAGGGGGAGGTTTGATCTTTGCGGGGCAACCCCTGCGCCTTGGCGACAACCGGCGAGGGCCATCATGGTGAGCATGTTTGAAAGCGTCGTGCCGTTAACGCAAGCGTCTGCCGTAAATGGACAATAGCCGCCGGCAACAGTATTTGCATGCCCTGGGCATTACCGTTTGGGAGCGCAGGCCATCTGCGGGGTCGGAAACGCTTGCAGGGGACGTTACGGCCACCCCCCAAGACAGCCAAATCGGCACAGAACCCGATTCCTGGGAAAAACTGCAAGCCGAGGTCGCCGCCTGCCGGTTATGCCCGTTGTGCGAAACCCGTACCCAAACGGTTTTTGGCAGCGGCAATCCGCAGGCCGATTGGCTGTTTATCGGCGAAGGGCCGGGCCAGCATGAAGACGAACAGGGCCAGCCGTTTGTCGGCAACGCCGGTTTGCTGTTGACGGAAATGATTAGGGCCGTGGGCCTGGAACGGGAAGCGGCGTTCATCACCAACATCGTCAAATGCCGGCCGCCTAACAACCGCGACCCGCACACGGATGAAATCGCCCGCTGCAACGGTTATTTGCGGCGGCAAATTGCCTTCATCCAACCGAAAATAATCCTTGCCGTAGGCCGCATCGCCGCGCAAACCCTGCTAAATAGCGAGGCACCTTTGTCTCAGCTTCGGGGTAAGGTGCATTATTTTGCCAATACGCCGGTGGTCGTAGTTTACCATCCGGCTTATTTGTTGCGCTCGTTGCTGGAAAAACGCAAGGCTTGGCAAGACTTGCAACTGGCCCTACAAACCCTTGGGGAAGGAATGAGAGAATGAATGCGATGCGTGGTTTTTTATACCGACTCAAAAGCATGGTGACCTACGACGCTGACCGAGAGTTTTATGCCAAAGTTTTTCCCGGCTCGGTGGCCCGGCAGGATTTATGGTTATTCCGGCACATGACCCATAACGATCTGGCTGATGTTTTGGCGATTGAAAAGCAAAATTATCCGTTCCCCTGGACGCAGGATGTGTTCACTGATTGTTTTCAGGCCGGCTATGGCTGTTGGGTTTGTGAAGAAATGGGGACTATCCTAGCCTACGGTTTAATGTCTATAGCCGTTGGCGAAGCGCACATCCTCAATATCTCGGTTGACCGCGCCCAGCAAGGCCAGGGCATAGGCCGCCAGATGCTGCAACACCTGATTGATAGTGCCCACGGGCGAGCAGAAACGGTGTTTCTGGAAGTGCGGCCTTCTAATTTGGTCGCCATTGCTCTGTATGAGAGCATGGGTTTTAATGAAGCTGGCCTGCGCAAAAATTATTACCCGGCCGAAAATGGCCGTGAAGACGCCCTGATGTTTGCTTTGCCGCTGTTTTAGCGAGCAATGCTTCGTTGACCCGGATAGGCCCGATAATCCGACAGGTGATTCACCATGAAAACACCCACAAACACCGTCAGACAACCCAGCCCTGCCGATATCAGCATGATTCATCAGCACTTTCAAGCCGGCCAGTTGTGCTTAGCCGAAAGCCAGGCCCAGAGCTTATTGAATCAATACCCCAAAGCCATTGCGCTGTACAACCTGTTGGGCTTGTGCCAACAAGGGCAAGGCAAACTGGCCGAGGCGGCGGCCAGTTTCCGAAAAATGTTGGCCTTGGAACCGTCCATCGCCGAAATTCATTGCAACTTGGCCAGTATTTTGGCCCAGCTTAACGACAGCAAGGCGGCAGTGGCCAGTTACCGCAAGGCGTTGCGGCTCAAACCTGATTTAACCGTGGCGCATTTTAATGTGGGTGCATTGCTGCAACAACACGGCTTGTCGGCGCAAGCCGCCGACCATTACCAGCAGGCAGTGACACAGCAGCCCGGTTTTTTTCAAGCCTGGGCGAACTGGGGCACGCTGTTGCAACAGAGCGGCAAATTGGCCGCCGCCGAGGCGTGTTACCGCAAGGCGCTGGCACTCAATGCCGATGCTCAAGGCTATCTTAACTTAGGGACGGTCTTGTACGGCCAAGGCCAACACCAAGAAGCCGTCCAAGCCTTTCGCGAGGCCGTCCGCCTAGACCCGCACTGCGCCGATGCCTGGAACAGCTTGGGCGAGACCCTGCGCGACCAAGGCCAAATGGACGAAGCGGTGCGCTGTTACCGACACGCCTTGGCCGTCAGCCCTAAACACGGCCGCGCCAATTACAATGTGGGTGAATTTTATTGTCTGACCGGGAAGTTGGAAGCCGCTGTGCCGTATTTCAATGCCGCAGAGTTTGCCGATGCCAAAGAACGGGTACTGCAATGCCTGTACAAAACCAAACAGTTTGCTGCCTTCAAACAGCAGCTTGAAGTTTTTGTAGCGCAAAAACGGCATAATTCCGTTTTGCTGGGGACGTTATCGGCGCATTATGCCCTCAATTTCCAGCAAAATAACCCCTATCGTTTTTGTAAATCACCGCTCGATTATGTCCAACACACCTGTATCGACGAACTGGCCGATCCAGACAGCCCATTGTTGCGGGCATTGTTGGAGAATATCAACAATTTGGCGATTGCCGAACGCCGACAAGGACGGCTGTATTACGGCAGCCAATCGGCGGGCAATTTATTGCAACGTTCCGAGCCGTCGTTGCAAAAACTGGCGGCGTTGATCCGCGCCAAGGTTACAGCCTACCGCGCGCATTTTGCCGACAGCGATGACGACTTTATCCGCCTGTTTCCTAAGCAACTGGAATTTGCCAGCTCTTGGTATTTGCGTATGCAACAAGGCGGCTATTTGACCTCGCATATCCATGAAGAAGGCTGGATTTCCGGCTGCGTGTACCTGCAAGTGCCGGACCAACAAGGCCAGCATGAAGGCAGTTTTGAATACGGTCTCGATGGCGACGATTACCCGCGTCTGCATGACGGCTTCCCCAGCCACATTCTCGACCAGGCGGTCGGGGACCTCGTATTGTTCCCCTCCTCGGTGTTTCACCGCACCCTGCCATTTCATTCCGAGCAAGAGCGGGTGTGCGTAGCCTTTGATATTAAGCCAGGCTAAGTTTTTAATGCCTGTGCACAGCCCGTTCTTGTGTTGCAGGCTGTTGCGGACGGTCAACGCAGGGATCACAAGGCCTTGGCGCGAACCGGTTTTCTGGCAGCCCGTGTCAACCAGCCTTAGGCGAATGCTACAAACCTGACCATAAATTGGCCTCTAAAAACCGGTCAATCTGTTACAATGCAGGGCATTTTATGCGCTGTGCGGGCACTGCTCATCAAGCACTGCCCGCTGCGGTTTTTGGTGTTTTTAAGGCAGTAACCGCAGGCGGGCGGGTTATGCAACCCTGCCGCTAACAACCCAATGCGTCTTTTTGCAGTGCATCAGCCCGGATGCAGGCGGGACCCTCAACCTTAATGGCAGAAAACATCAGTGGATTTGCAGCACATCAGAAACTTTTCCATCATTGCCCATATCGACCACGGCAAATCAACCTTAGCGGACCGTTTCATTCAAATCTGCGGCGGCCTGAGCGAGCGCGAAATGTCGGCGCAAGTGCTGGACTCGATGGATATCGAACGCGAGCGCGGCATTACCATCAAAGCCCAAAGCGTGACTTTAGAATACCAAGCCGAGAACGGCGAAACCTACCAGCTCAATTTTATCGACACCCCCGGTCATGTCGATTTTTCCTACGAAGTGTCGCGTTCCCTGGCCGCGTGCGAGGGTGCGTTGCTGGTGGTTGATGCCGCCCAAGGCGTGGAAGCGCAATCGGTCGCCAATTGCTACACGGCGATCGAGCAAGGGCTGGAGGTGGTGCCGGTGCTGAACAAAATCGACTTGCCCTCGGCGGAGCCGGAGCGGGTGCAAACCGAAATCGAGGAAGTCATCGGCATACCCGCCGACGAAGCCTTGAAAATTAGTGCCAAGACCGGCCTCGGTGTTAGGGATGTGTTGGAGCAATTGGTGCGCAAAATACCGCCGCCGCAAGGCCGTGTGGACGGCCCCTTACAGGCCTTGATCATCGATTCCTGGTTTGACAGCTACCTGGGCGTGGTGTCGTTAATCCGCATCGTCCACGGCAGCATCCGGCGCAAGCAAAAGATCACCATTATGTCCACCGGACGCTCGTTTTTAGCCGAAAAAGTCGGTGTCTTCACGCCAAAACGCTTGGAAAAAGACCTGCTGAACACCGGCGAAGTGGGTTTTCTGGTCGCCGGCATTAAAGACATTTTTGGTGCCCCGGTCGGCGACACCATCACTTGGACCGACAAACCGGCGCAGCAACCGTTAAGTGGTTTCCAACGGGTGCAGCCTCGGGTGTTCGCCGGATTGTACCCGGTCAGTTCTGACCACTACGAAGAATTGCGCGAAGCCCTGAACAAGCTCAACTTAAACGACGCCGCCCTGCAATTCGAACCGGAGACCTCGCAAGCCCTAGGCTTTGGTTTCCGTTGCGGCTTTTTGGGCATGTTGCACATGGAGATCGTGCAAGAGCGGCTGGAGCGCGAATACGATGTCGATTTGATCACCACCGCGCCCACCGTGATCTACGAAGTCATCACCCACACCGGCGAGGTGCTACGGGTGGACAACCCGGCTAAACTGCCAGACACGGGTACGATCCAGGAAGTGCGCGAGCCTATCATCCGCGCCAACGTGCTGGTGCCAGAGGCTTATTTGGGCGGAGTAATTGCCCTGTGCATCGAAAAGCGCGGCGTGCAAAAAGACATGCAGTTTGTCGGCAGGCAGGTGTCCTTGCAGTACGAAATGCCTTTAAGCGAGGTGGTGCTGGATTTTTTCGACCGTTTAAAATCGGTTAGCCGTGGCTTCGCCTCGTTCGATTATGAATTTTTGCGCTTCCAGCCCGCCGATTTGGTAAAGCTGGACGTACTGATCAACGGCGACAAGGTGGACGCTCTGTCTCTCATCGTCCACAAAGAGATGAGCCAGAACCGTGGTCGCGATCTGGTAGAAAAAATGCAGAGCCTAATCCCTAAGCAAATGTACGAAGTCGCCATACAAGCGGCCATTGGCTCGAAGGTGATTGCCCGCTCCACAGTTAAAGCCATGCGTAAAAATGTTATCGCCAAATGCTATGGCGGCGATATTAGCCGCAAGAAAAAGCTGCTGGAAAAACAAAAAGCGGGCAAAAAACGCATGAAACAGATTGGCTCGGTCGAGGTGCCGCAAGAGGC
>DBNW01000003.1:13279-28332 GCA_002299425.1 Methylococcaceae bacterium UBA662
AAAAAGCGGGCAAAAAACGCATGAAACAGGTCGGCAATATCGAGATTCCGCAAGAAGCGTTTCTGGCGGTATTGCAGTTGAACAAAGATTAGCCCGACCCTTTTTTTCATTACACGCAAACGACTATGGACTACGATTTTTCTTTTTTTCTGTTGCTGGCGACTGCAGTCACCGGCATTATCTGGGGCGGCTATCTGCTTTATTTAAAAAAGCAAGGGCTGGTGTTTTCCGAGGAAAACGAACCGCTTGTGGTCGAATACGCCCGTTCTTTTTTCCCCGTGGTGCTCATCGTCTTGGTATTGCGATCGTTTATTGCCGAACCTTTCCGCATTCCCTCCGGTTCCATGATGCCGACGCTGCTGGTGGGCGATTTTATTTTGGTCAACAAATTCACCTACGGCATCCGCCTGCCCGTGATCAACAGCAAAATTATTGCACTGAACGAGCCTCAGCGCGGCGACATCGTGGTGTTCCGTTTCCCGAAAGACCCCACCGTGGACTACATCAAACGGGTGGTCGGAGTGCCGGGCGATGAAATCGTCTACCAAGACAAAAAACTCACCATCAACGGCGAGCCGGTCACGCAAGTGGCGTTAGGTCCGTACCAAGGCGTCGGTCAGGGCCAGGACATGACCGGGGCCGAACGCTTTACCGAGCATTTTTCGGGTGTGACTCATGACATTTTAGTAAGACCCGATGCTTTGTCAGCAGAAGGTGCTTACACCGTACCCGCAGGCCACTATTTTATGATGGGCGATAACCGCGACAACAGCAACGACAGTCGTTATTGGGGCTTTGTGCCAGAGCAAAACTTGGTCGGCAAGGCGTTTTTTATTTGGATGAACTGGGATTGGCAAAATGGCGGCATTGCTTTTGACCGCCTCGGTACACGCTTAAAGTGATACGGCAGACGCCGCTTCCGGGGCTTTTGCCCTGCAACCTTAACGTTTGGGGAACACCATGCGAATAATGCAGCAACAGCAAGGCATGACCTTAATATCGGTAATTTTCCTGCTTTGCGGCATCGGCTTTGCCGCCATGCTGGTATTAAAAATTGGACCGATTTACTTGGATCACAACAAAGTCACAATGGCTTTAGCGGCCATTGAGGAAAACCCCGATGCGCTCAGCAAGACAGATGCTGAAATCAGGGAACTGGTACGCAAGCGCTTTGATTTGAATTATGTCACCGACGTATCGGCGCGGGATTTGCTCATCACAAAAAGCGGCAGCTACCTTAAGGTTGAACTCAAGTACGACGTGGTGAAAAACATTATGGGCAATTTAAGCGTACTGGTCGAATTTCATGACGTGGTCGAACTGGGCCAGTCGTGATTAAGGCCGCTCATATTCTCTGTAACAAGCTCGGCTTGAAATTTAACGACCCCGAGTTGTTCAAAACAGCCCTGACTCACCGTAGTGCCGGTGCCTACAACAACGAGCGCCTGGAGTTTTTGGGTGATTCGATTTTAGGCTACGTCATTGCCCAACAATTGTACGACCGCTTCCCAGATGCCAGCGAAGGCGGCCTAAGCCGTTTGCGCGCCGGCTTGGTGAATGAAACCTCATTGGCCGGTTTAGCCCGCAAACACAAGTTAGGCGATTATTTGCGATTAGGCCAAGGGGAAATGAAAAGCGGCGGATTCGACCGCGACTCCATCCTCTCCGATGCCTTAGAAGCCATCATGGGGGCGTTGTTTAAAGACCAAGGCATAACCGCCTGCCAACAGTGGATTGAATGGTTGTTTGCAGACCAATTGCAAAATTTGCCATTGGACAGTGCTGGCCAAAAAGATCCGAAAACCCGTTTGCAAGAACTCATGCAGAGCAAACGCTTGGACTTGCCGGAGTACATTTTGTTAAGCATGGACGGACCCTCGCACGAACAAATTTTTACCGTGCAATGCTCGGTAAAGTTGATTGAAGACACTACGGTAGGTGTCGGTATCTCCCGAAAAAAAGCCGAACAACAAGCGGCGGAACACATGCTGGCCCTGCTGGCGAAGGACAGCGAATGAAATGCGGTTTCATTGCCCTGATTGGGCGGCCGAATGTCGGCAAATCCACCTTGATGAACCATTTGCTGCGGCAAAAAATCAGCATCACTTCACGCAAACCGCAGACTACCCGGCACCGGATTTTAGGTATCAGCACCAGCGAGGCCGGCCAAGCCATCTACATCGACACACCCGGAATGCACGATTCAGAAAAACGTGCCCTAAACCGCTACCTAAACCGCACCACAAATGCCACCTTGTTAGGTGTCGATGGCGTGATTTGGCTAGTGGATGGGCCGTTTTGGCAAGAATACGACGACATCATCATAGCGAAACTCAAGCAAGCCGGGTTACCGGTGATTTTGGCTGTCAACAAAGTGGACAAGGTTAAAGAAAGGGATACGATGCTGGCGTTTTTTGCCGATGCCGCGCAAAAATTCCCGTTTACCGAATTGATTCCTGTATCGGCCTTAAAAAACATCAACCTAGACAAGCTAGAACGGCTAGCACTGGCTTTGTTACCGGAACGTGGGCAAATTTATCCCGAAGACCAAGTCACCGACCGGCCAGAGCGTTTCTTAGCGGCGGAAATTATCCGCGAAAAATTAACCCGCCGCTTAGGCGCGGAGCTGCCCTATGTGCTGACCGTGGAAATCGAACGTTACGAGGAGCACCCCGGCATCAGCAAAATTTACGCCATTATTTGGGTGGAAAAACAATCGCAGAAAGTCATTGTCATCGGCAAAGATGGCGAGATGCTGAAAAAAATCGGCACCGATGCCCGCTTGGACATTGAAAAACTGCTCGATAAAAAAGTCTATTTGCAGCTTTGGGTCAAGGTCAAGTCCGGGTGGTCGGACAGCGAGCGAGCCTTGCAGAGCTTGGGGTTTAATGACGGCTGAGACGGTCAGCCTGCAACCGGCATTGGTGTTGCGGCATCAGCCCTACCGCGAAACCAGCCTGATGTTGGATGTTTTGACCTGCGACTACGGCCGGGTTCCGCTGTTGGCTCGGGGCGTTAGGAAAGCAAAATCGAAGACCGTAGCCTTGCTGCAACCGTTTGCGCCGCTGGCCGTATCGTATCTGGGCAAGTCCAGCCTAAAAACCTTGACCCATGTCGAAGCCAGCAGCACCCCACTGAGTTTGCCGGGGCTTGCCGTGTACTGCGGTTTTTATGCCAATGAATTGGTTGGCCGTTTCCTGCACCCGCACGACCCACACCCCGAACTGTTTGCCGATTACCACTGCTGCCTGCAACGGCTGGCAACCGGGCTGGAATTGGAAGCCACGCTGCGTAGCTTTGAGTTGCACTTGCTCACCTGCTGTGGCTACGGTTTGCAGTTAGCGGCCGACAGTCACGGGCACGCGCTACTAGGCCACCTGCGCTATCGGTTTGAGTCCGGCCACGGTTTTGTCGCTGATGACCTAGGACTTTATACCGGTGCAGCCTTGCTCGCCATCAACAACCACGAATTCCATCACCCCAGCGTGCTAAGCCAGGCCAAGCGGCTGTTGCGGACGACCATTGCCGACCATTTGCAAGGTCAGCCGCTGCACAGCCGCACCGTCATCAACCAAGTCATTAAATACCATGAGTGAAACGAACTTACCCATTTTATTAGGCGTCAACATCGACCACATCGCCACCCTAAGGCAAGCCCGTGGCACCCGTTACCCCGAACCCGTGCAAGCCGCGCTGGTGGCCGAGCAAGCCGGGGCCGACGGCATCACCGCGCATTTGCGTGAAGACCGCCGCCATATCCAAGACCGCGACATTTTTCTTCTGAAAGACCTGCTGCATACCCGCCTGAACCTGGAAATGGCAGCAACCGATGCCATGCTGGCACTAGCCCAGCAGGTCAACCCCGCCGCCTGTTGCCTGGTGCCAGAAAAACGCGGGGAGCTGACTACCGAAGGTGGCCTGGACGTAGCGGGCAACTTGCCGCGCATGGCCGACGTTTGCGAGCTGCTAGCGCAGGCCGGCATTGAAGTCTCGCTGTTTATCGACCCTGACTTGCCGCAAATCGACGCCGCCGTCGCTGCTGGCGCACCGGTAGTGGAGCTGCACACGGGTGCCTATGCCGAGGCCACCACGGTGGCTGCGCTGACCGAGCAGTTACAGCGTCTGCAAAAAGCCGCCCGCCATGCCCACCGGGCTGGCCTTAAAGTCAATGCTGGCCACGGTCTTAATTACCACAATGTTGAGTCTATTTGTGCGATTCCACACATTTTCGAACTGAACATCGGCCATGCCATTATAGCCCGCGCGCTGTTTTCCGGCTTAGCACAAGCAGTCAGCGACCTTAAGCGCATCATGCGGCAAGCCAGAGGATAACCCCACAACGCTCTGGTGCGGTCTGTGCGTCTTAACCGATACCGGGGCAAGTGCGTTAGAGAAATGGACTTACAAACACCATAACCACGCCGTTTATCATGTGTTGCCGTACCACTGCTTGGATGTGGCAACGGTGGACTGGTACTGTCTGGCACCAGACCAACCCAGCGCACAACAACCGGTAAAACAACAGCACATAAAGCCGGAATGGCGGCGGGCGTTTTTCACTTTCTGCTTGATTTTGCATGATTTGGGCAAGTTTTCCCTAAATTCCGTGGGTTGGGTTGCTATTTTTGATGGCAGTGATATGTTATAACGTTAACCGAGGTTTTAAGATGCTTGAAAATTTTCCACGCAAACTTCCCGTCACCGTCCTGTCCGGCTTTTTAGGCGCGGGGAAAACCACTTTGCTGAACGCCATCCTGAATAACCGGGGAAACTTGAAGATTGCCGTAATTGTTAATGATATGAGTGAAGTCAATATCGATACGGCCCTGGTTAAAAACGAATTATTACTGAGCCGCTCCGAGGAAAAACTGATCGAAATGAGCAACGGTTGTATTTGTTGCACATTGCGCGAGGATTTACTGGTAGAAGTCGGAAAATTGGCTAGAGAAGGACGTTTTGATTATTTGCTGATCGAGTCTACTGGTATCGCAGAACCGATGCCGATCGCTGAGACGTTTACTTTCAGAGATGCACTCGGCACCAGTTTATCGGATATTGCACAACTGGATACGATGGTGACTGTCGTTGATGCCGTCAATTTCATGCGTAATTACATGGAAGCGCCATCACTGAAAGAAATTCATGCGGAATTAGGCGAGGATGACGAACGCAATATCGCCGATCTGCTGGTCGAGCAAATCGAATTCAGCAATGTCATTTTGATTTCCAAAATCGATTTGGTCAGTTCCGATGAAATCGCTAATATGACGGCGATACTGCGGCAGCTTAACCGCGACGCAGAAATCATTCCCATGACTATGGGACAAGTACCGCTCGCTAAACTGGTAAACACAGAAAAATTCGCTTTTGACAAAGCCGCGCAAGCACCCGGTTGGTTAAAAGAAATACGTGGCGAGCACCAACCTGAAACCGAAGCATACGGCATTGCCAGTTTTGTTTATAGTGCCCGCCGTCCGTTTCATCCAGGCCGATTTTATGACTATTTGCATGAAGGCGATTGGAATAACGGCACTTTGCTGCGTTCCAAAGGGTTTTTCTGGCTGGCATCACGGCCCGATTGGGTAGGCACCTGGTCGCAAGCCGGCGGCATGATGCAGTATGGCTGTGCCGGACGCTGGTGGGCTTCGGTGCCTGAGTCGGAATGGCCGGAAGAACATATTGCCGACATTACAGCCAACTGGCAGACGCCGTTTGGTGATTGCCGTCAGGAACTGGTTTTTATTGGCCAAAATGTTGATGCCGATCAAACCCGACAAGAGCTGGATAGTTGCCTGCTGTCCGATGAAGAATTAAATTTAGGTACTGAAGCCTGGAAACATTTCCAGGATAATTTTCCACAGTGGCTTGAAATCAGCCCGACTGAAATGAAATAAAGCATCCTAAGATGGGTGAACGCAGTATTTCATAATTTTTTAATTTTAAGCCCATGCCTGAGCTGTTTACTGTTTATTTTTATGCTGTCAGTGCCAGCCTACTGATCAGCCTTGTCTCGTTATCGGGCGCATTCGTATTCTGGATTAAGCCCGAGCGCTTGAATTCACTCTTGCCTTATCTTATTGCCCTTGCTGTCGGTGTCCTGCTGGGCGATGCGTTTATTCATCTGATTCCCGATGCGGCTAAACGGCAAGGTTCTGTATCATCTGTTTGCTTGATGACACTGGCGGGTGTTTTTTTGTTTTTCGTACTGGAAAAACTGGTGCGCTGGCGGCATGACCACCGCCTTTTACCTAGCGTCGAAAGCGCACAGTCCCCCTGTTCCGAAGCGATCAAGCCGATGGCAAAAATGAATCTGATGGGTGATGCCGTGCATAATTTCGTCGACGGCATTTTAATCGGCGGCAGTTTTTTAGTGGACCCCGTCATCGGCATGACAACAACTTTGGCGATTGTCGTCCACGAAATACCGCAAGAGATCGGTGATGTAGGAGCACTGGTTTACGGTGGCTACAGTCCACGTAAAGCGGTTATTTACAATTTTTATTGCTCATTAACGGTAGTATTGGGCGCGTTGTTTACACTGCTTTTAAGTCAGTTTGCGCAGGCTTCGCTGATTTTTTTACTCCCGGTTGCCGCTGGCGGATTTATTTATATTGCCGCTACCGATTTCATCCCAATCTTGCACGAACATTCAAGCCTTAAAAATCTTTACGGACAAACCGTGATCTTTGCTATGGGCGTCGGCTTTATGCAGGCGATTGTTGTGTTTGAAGAAACTCTATTGATGCCGTAATTTTAAACACGGCTGTTCTGCGCAAAATGCCAGAAAAACACTTAAAAAAATAATGCGTATTGAACGTTAAAAAAGCCCAAAAGCAAGAGGGTGTTGTCAGCGATTTTTTTATTCGCGACGGTGTCATTGTTAATCCACCTGAATCGGCCAGCTTTGCCCACGAATACCTACAGCAGTGCTCAGCGGCTTTTTGGGTAGCGGCAAAACGACGCCAGTGAAGCACTGGTCGCAAAATGAAAAACCCGCAAAAAATTGCGTTACCCCTACATTTTTCTCTTAGCGTCAATGATTGCCGGTATGCAGCTTAATTTTGTCAAAACCTGGCTAAGCTGATCGGCATCTTTTACCTGAATAGTCAGGTTTAATGTCGAAGAGAAATCAGCATGGGTTTTTATTCTGGCATGAATAATGTGGATTTTGGCCTGCGCCAATACCTGCATTACCTCTGCCATCAGGGTTTGGGTGCTGTACGCTTTAAGCACAATGGGTACGGCATGACCAAGCCCGCCCTCCCCCCAACTGACGGGCACCAGTCTAATGTGCTTTTCGTGACTTAAACCTATGATATTTAAGCAATCACTCCGGTGCACCGTAACGCCTTTTTGGGACGAAATATAACCGATGATACTATCGCCCGGCACAGGCAAGCAGCAACTGGCAAAATGCGTCAGCACCTTGCTGACCCCATTGACCGACACCGACGACGGGCTACCCGCTTTTTTCAGCGGCTTGCCCAGCCACTTTTTCCCTTCAAGCCCGGGTATCTTAAAACAAGCTGCCAGTTGCCTCGGGCTAACATCGCTGCGGCCAATCGCTTCCAATAATTTATCCACAGTCGCCTGCTTGCACTGTTTGGCCAGATCGACCAAATTGGGCGATTTGACACCTAGACGTTGGATTTCCTTGTCCAAAATAGCCCTGCCGGCTACGATGTTTTGGCTTTGCTGCTGGTTTTTAAACCAGCTTTTGACCTTGCCAATAGCCGTAGCCGATTTAAGGTAGCCTAAATTCGGGTCTAGCCAATTTCGGTTAGGCGCTCCTTCTTTGGCTGTCAGTATTTCCACTTTTTCCCCCGATTTCAGCCGGTAGGTGAGCGGCACAATTCTGCCGTTCACCTTAGCGCCACGGCAGCGGTGGCCTATTTCTGTGTGTACTGCGTAGGCGAAATCCAATGCCGTCGACCCTTTCACCAAATCCAACAACTGTCCTTTAGGGGTTAGCACATAAATACGATCAGAGAACAATTCGTTCTGGAAATTTTCTTGCAGAACCTCGTTATTGTCTTTTCCTTCAAATAACGCGTGTAAAGAAGCAATGCTTTTTTCGACCGCCGCATCGTGTTTTCCGCCTTCTTTGTAAGACCAATGCGCGGCTACGCCTAACTCGGCGTATTCGTGCATGGTTCGGGTGCGTATTTGCACCTCGATGCGTTTGCCGTCTGAGTCCAAAATCACGGTGTGTAAAGACTGATAACCATTTTCCTTCGGGTTGGCGATGTAATCGTCAAATTCCTTAGGAATATACTGCCATGTAGCGTGTACCCAGCCTAAAACCGCATAACAGGCCGGGATGTTGTCAACAATAACTCGCACCGCCAGCAAGTCGTACAACTCGTCAATGTTGACTTGTTTGCGCTGCATTTTTTTCCAAATACTGTAGATGTGCTTGGGACGGCCATAAATTTCGGCCGCGATGGATTCACGGCCTAAGCACGCTTGCAATGCGCTGACAAAGCGGTCAATGACCTGTTCGCGCTGTGTCCGTTTGTCCCTAAGGGATTGGGCGATATGCTGGTAATCCTGGGGTTTAAGATAGCGCAACGCCCTGTCTTCCAGTTCCCACTTTAACTGCTGGACGCCCATGCGGCCGGCAATCGGAGCGTAAATATCCACTGTTTCTTGGGCAATAAACTGGCGCATTTCGTAGGATTCGTTGGACAAAACGTGCAACCGCCTGACCCGGTAGGCCAGTTTTATCAACACGGAACGGACATCTTGGGTCATGGACAACAACATTCTGCGCAAATTTTCGGTTTGGCGGGGCTTGTTGGCCATCTCCAGCGAATACACCGAAAAGGTATTCAGCCGGTTAACATCGTTAACCAAGGCCGCTACGGTACCGCCAAACAACCCAAGGATATCAGGCTGGGGATGCAGCTTGGACACCCTGGGGTCGCTAAGGAGCGCAGCCAGCAAGGTGTTTAAATCAACCTTAAGCCCTTTCAAAATTGCGGCTACCTCGACACCCTTAGGACGGTTATAACTGGGGTCGTCGGGTATCTGAGCAATCACCGACAATGCCTGTGCTATTTTCAGGCAATCGGCTTCGGTACAGCCGTCCGACAACACCAAGTCCGGTTCATTGAGTTTTTTCATCGCGTCAAAGCAAGCGCTTTAGTCAAACTTTAAAAAACAGTTAAATCGGTAAAAAGCCAGACAGTGGCCGGTTACAGTCATTTTTGTACCAATTTTGTCACCCACCCACTTTACTAAATTTTAAATTTGCCTATGCTTGAGCAACACACAGCATCAATGTCCTTATAAATTCTGATGTCCTTAACCTGGTTTTGGCCTTTTAAAAAAAGCAAAAAGCTGTCTAAAACCAGCAGGGGGCAGACTTTCGCCTCTGAGAAGCTTTACATCCCGACCAACCAATTGGTTTTAGGCATGTATGTGATTGAGCTGGACAGATCCTGGTTGGAAACCCCTTTTTTGTTCCAAGGCTTTGAAATAAAAACCCACGCGCAAATACACGCCCTGCAAAACATTTGTAACTACGTCTATATTGATGCGTCAAAAACCCGAGCCACCCGCCTTCCCCTTGCTGCCAAAAAGTCAAAAAACCAACCCGACTACGGATCGAAGATACTGGGAACGCTTGATTTTCAAAAAGACCCACCGAAAAAACTGGGTACCTTCCGATCAGAATTCCCGCGCGCCGAATTGGTGTACAAAAATACCGGCGATTTAGTCGAAAGTCTGATGAAGACCGCAGCAAAACAAGGCAGTATCGATGGCTGGCTGGCAAAAAAAACCGTGTCTGAATGCGTTAACAGCGCCCTGCATTCCCCTGACACCCTGCTGTGGATGCTGCACTTAAAAAATAAAGATGAATACACGGTGCAGCACTGTTTAAATGTTTGCATCTTGGCCATTGTCTTTGCCCGGTATTTAAACCTACCCCACGACATCATCGTCAACCTGGGTGTGTGTGGTCTGCTGCATGACATCGGCAACATGCTTATTCCATCGGATATTCTTAACAAGGCGTCCGATTTAACCGAACAAGAACACATGCTGCTTGAATCTCATACAACATTAGGGTATGAGCTGCTAAAGTCCAGCGAACACATCCCTCCCTCCATTCTTGAAACCGTGCTGACCCACCATGAACACCTCGACGGCTCAGGCTACCCAAAACACCTTAAAAGCAAGCAACTATCCGACTTCAGCAAAATCATTTCGGTAGTCAACACCTACGATTCCCTAACAAAAAACCGCTTTGCACAGCGCAATCTCAACCACTTAGAAGCCACTCAACTCATGGGCAACCGGGCCGGCTCGGAGTTGGACAGGTGTTTGGTCACCAAATTCATCGAATGCTTAGGCGTTTACCCAGCCGGATCGGTAGTAGTAATGACCAATGGCGCCATTGGCATCGTGGTGGAAGTCAACGAAAAAACCAAACTTAGGCCCAAAGTAATCATTCTGTTTGACGAACACAAAAATCCCGTCCCCGAACAAATGATCGATTTGGCAAAAATGGCCAGCGACAAAAAAGGCCGTGTTTACACCATTAAAAATGTGGTGCGGGCGGAGGACTGGCAAATCGACCGCAGCCAGTATTACCAGCAAGGTCATTTCAAAAAATCTTTCGGTTTAGCTTAACCGGCAAGCACTGTTCTTATCTCGCCACGAGCGGCGTTGTAGCTTATAAATCAAATCGGTATTCAACCCCGGCCCAATAAGCCCTAGGTGCGCCTGGGCCAACCAACGTCGTGTTTTGCCAATCCCGTGAGTTGTAATTCCATCCGCTGGGTCCAACAACGCCTTGCTGCGAGGAGGCGTAGGGGTTAATGCCTAAGCGTCCTGCGCTCGCATACTGCTCATCGAAAACATTGTTTATCAGACCAAAAAAACTCATTCCTGGGAACAATTCGTAGCGAGTCCTTAGATTAAACAACACATAACCGGGTACGCTGCCCGCATCATCAAACCGCCCTACCCTGATCAACTCCATTGCGGTACCGGTACGGTTTGGGCGCTGGATGTACTCGTAACTGCCCTGGACATGATCATTGTTTTCATTGCCTCGAACAAAAGAATCGGTGCGTGCGAGCATTTCAACGCCAAAATCCCATGTTTGCGTCAAATGGAAATTCACTGTCGCATTGACCGTGTGCAAAGGCATCCCCGGCATGCGATCCCCAGGGTCAATTTGAATCATATCCTGAATGGCCTCTAAGGGCCGCCCTGAAGCATCGTACTGCGGCTCCAGCGGGGTAGCAACAGCGGCACTGCTGTTATGGGCGCTAACCATAAACAAACGGGATTGGAACGTCGCTTCGTTCAACCCATAATTGACGTGGAAATCCACAAACCGGGTTTTTCCTGATACACCCAATTCAATGCCTTGCCTGCGAGTGTCGCCGATGGTGTCAAAAAAACTTCGGTCCGGGGTGATACCCACCAGGTAAATGTCATCGTTAAGGTCGGTTCGATACACCCCTATATTCCAATCCCAATTGGCCAGCACGGTTCCGCGCAACCCTATCTCGTAGGTGTTGGCAACGATCTGCGGTAAAAAAGGATCACCCGACAATGTTGGTAATGCACAGCCACCCCCTATCGAGGCGAAACTTTTCGGTACCTGTGGGGAATTCGGATTGCCGGGGTCTTGGTCAACCAGCCTCCCATCGAAGGCACAGCCCAATTCCACGTTGGAAGGTACCCGGGTACCTTGGCTCCAATTAAAAAACGGGTTTAACCGCTTAAGGTTGCCGGTAAGCGCCTTAAACGGCAGGTAACTTACCCCAACTGACGGGTTAAACGACTGAAAAATAAAGCGGTCTGAGGTCGGCGACTCGCTGTAGTTGCCGAAACCGTAAAACGGGTCTTGCGATAACACGACGTCTTTCTCCCAATTTGCCAACAGGTTGTAATTAGGTGTCGCCGGGCATGCTGCAGGGTCGGTGCCCGGACAAACGATAACCGTTGGTCGGTATTGGTTTAAGTCTTGAATACCGTGCAAGTTCTCAAAACCCGCCCGGGTGCGGGTACGCAAATTACTTTGCACTTGGGTATGGTTAAAACGGCCAGAAAAACTCAAGTGCACGTTGTCCTGAGGTGAAAACGTTTCGCTAAAATACCCGCTTGAGGTGATCGATTGGCCATCGAAGGTGTTGTTTTGAATGGCTTGCTGACCGGCCACAAAAAGAGGGTCAAGCTGCTCGGGGGCCAGGAACACCCGGCGCGAGGCGTCTATCAAACCCAGTTGTTGCCGCGTGCTGAAATCAGTATCGGCGGCATCGACCGCCGCACCCAGCATAAACTTGTGCCGTCCGCCGTGCCAATTTAACTGCACGTTAGCACCCGTGCTAGCCTGGCCGATGGCAGAGTTGGTCAACACGCCAATGGGCGTGCCATCCACCCAGCCGCTAGGAGACAAACCTGGCCGCCGGTTGAGAGGGTCGCCCGCGGCGCCATTACGCGGCCCGGAATCAGGGCTAACCGGCTGATAATTGACTAAATCACAGTTTCTTTCCAGAGGCGGGAGGCGCATTAGATAATTGAGGTCGTCGCGCCCCAACGGGGCGTTGATACTGCCTGCATCGGCCACGCCGTCGAAGTTTCTGTCTAAACCGTAATCCGGCACACCATCGTCGTTGGCATCCTGATAACGGCAAACCGGCTGTCCGGTGCGAGTGCCGCTGGCTTGCAAAGGGTTGCTCCAGTCGTTTTTCATCTCACTGAAGTCTTGATAGATGTCGCCGGTCAAAGAGGCTCGGTTGCTGGCACGGTGGTAAAACTGGCTCGTTACGCTCAGGCTGTTGTTAACGAACCATTCCCCGCCTAAGGAATACTGCTGCAAATTGTTTTCGGTGCTATCTGGCGAACTGAACACGGCCTGCGGATTTTGTTGGTACATATCGATCGGCAGTAAGCCATTACCTAACAAGCGATTGCCCACCATCAAAAAACTGGCTTTAGCCGAAAACGCATCGCCCTGCCAATCGAAGCGCCCAAAGCCTTGCTTGACTTGCGAAGGCGAATGGTCACGCCAACCTTCCTCATCAAAGCCGGTGAATGCCAAAAAGCCGCCTGCCCTGCCTTTATGCCAACCCACCGACGCCTCACCCCGCAAGCGCCCCCAGGAACCGCCGAGAAAACGCAGGTTTGCCCCGGCATCGTCAAATCCATTTTTTGTCCGTAGTGCCAAAGCCCCGCCCAATGTATTCAGGCCGAACAACGGGTTGGATCCGGGGAAAACATCCACCCCCGACAGAGCGTTCAGCGGGATTAAATCCCAGTTAACCACATCGCCAAACGGCTCGTTAACCCGGATGCCATCGAAAAAAACCGACAACCCCTGCGCCACGCCAATCTGCGGCGAAGCCGAAAAACCACGGTAATTGATGTCCATCTGAAACGGGTTGCCTTGGAAATCGTTGACCGTCACCGACTGCAAACGCGACCCTAGTAAATCGCCTAGGCCGGTAGCAAAAGACGCCTTAATCTCGGCACTGGAAATAGATTGAACATTGCCGGCAATTTGTTCTTTTTCTAATTCCAGACCCTCCCACGGACCGATTTTCTTTTGCACTTTACCTTTGACGACCACTTCGTCCAACTCCACCGTTGCTTCCGTCGCAGCCTTGTCTGCGGCAGAACACACGCTAAGCCACGGCGTAATCAGCAACAGCAAGACAAAAAACCGGACAACGCTACCTGGAGCAAACGACATAAACAACGGGGAAAATGTTAAGAGGCGGTGGTGCAGAACAAAGGTGCTTGCCGAAGTAGCATCCCCCCATTCAAACAAATGAAATAGCGGACATGGTAGAAGATTCCCTAAAAACTCAAGATAGGAAAAATTCCCAATGTCTGCGGTCGTGCTTATTCAGCAGCGGCTTGTGCATTACAATCCGAGGCAGGCAGACAGTGCGCCTGCCCCCATTCAGGGCGCATTTCGTAACCCTACCACACTAAACGAAACAGACTTCGGAGTTATCATGAATAAAAAATTGCTTTTTAACAGTGCGCTCGGCACTTTGTTGCTTGCCTCAACGGTAGCCTCTGCAACCGGTTTTGTCAGACTGTCTAACAGGGGTATCAGTATTGACGGTGGTGGCACCTCAGCTTATGCGGTCTGCAACACCACCGGCGATTTTGGCAACAACCCAAATGGTTCAACCCCACCCACATTTGAACCCTTTGGCGGCGAGAACAACACCTGCGCCCTGCCCACCGCCACCCCGCCGCTTGAAGGCTTCAGGCGAGTAGCCAACGCCCGGCGCGACATGATCATGAACAATGTCTACACCTTACGCCAACCTGTTAAAGTCGGCACCGTCATCGACCGGGTATGGCGCAAAGGTGCCGAATGTATCTACGGGGCAAAAATTCGCCTAGACAATGTCGATTACGACCTAAGACCGGCCGAACCAGGCCGCCAGTATTTTGAAGTAAACGACTTTTTGCGTGGCGGATTCCGGGGCAAAGGCCCTATTTCTATCGCCTATGTACACACCACCGAGGGACCGGCTGCCTCTGATGAAGTCCTCTACCGTGCCGGCTTAACCCTCACCTCGGTGGTTAATTTTCCCGGAGACCCCGCTCAACCCCCGGTCTCCGTAGCCCCCATCAACTCGAATTGGGTGGCGTTTACCAGCGACATCAACTTCAGGGATGACGACGGCTCATCCTTCCGTGACTCGCCTTGGTTTTTGGTCAGAAGCGCGTGTACTGCCACCGCCGCTCCAGTCCCCCGCGACAACGCCCTCAGGTTCCGCCAAATGGGCCAAGAAGACCAGCCGCTACTGGAAATCAGACTGCGCGGTTTTGCCCCTTAACTTACCGGCAACGTCTTTAAACCGTTTTACTGGTTTTTAACGCTTGTCACCGAGTAAAACCATCGCTTGCGGTTAACGCAGCGATGGTTTTTTGACCCTTAAAAAACACATTCTCAAAACCCTACCGTGCACACTAAACGGTTTGTAATTTTATTCTTGCTAAAAAACAGGGTTGTAGGCTAGAATGTGCGGCCTTGAAGTGATACGGGCTTCAGGCGCGTAGCTCAGTTG
>DBNW01000054.1 GCA_002299425.1 Methylococcaceae bacterium UBA662
CAGCAAGACTCTAGCACCGAGTGCCATTTGGAAGAGCATGGTGGAGACTTCTTTAAACAGTTGCCGGTATTTAGGGTCGACTTCTGGCAGGACGAGTATTTGGTCGCCTGGGCGGATGTCGGGGCTGCTGAACCAGCCGCTGGCTTGGACATCCTCGAAACTGCCGTCGCGGCGGGCGATGATGATGCGCGAGGTGTCGGCGCCCTGGGTGTAGCCGCCGGCGGCTTGGACGTAGTCGTTAACGTCTTTGTCGCGGTTTAGGACTACGGTGTTCGGGAACATCACCTCGCCGCTGACCAGTACCAGATTGTCGATAGCCGGGATGTTGATGCGGTCGCCGTTTTCCAGTAGCAGGTTTTCCAGATGATCGCCGCCGGTCAGTACAACCTGGCCGGAAGGTTCTATTTTTCTGGCCAGTGCCACCCATTGCAGCATCAGGTCCGCTTCGGCTTTGCGTAGTTGGGACTCTTCGGAGGTGCCGGCGCGCACGGTGAGGACGGCCGCCTCCAGACGGCGCAGAGCCGTCTCTAGCATCTGTTTCTGGCGTTCTTTGATGCTGCTTCGGAACAGTTGCAGGCTGGCGGTGTCGGCGCGGTCGGCGTAGTGGATTTTTTGCATCAAGACGCCGAGACGGGTGCCGTAAGGCACGACATGTTCCTGCGCGCTGAGGTGTTCGCCCTCGACGCGCACGGTAATGGAGCCTAGGCGTTTGTCGGCGGTGAACTCGGCACTGTCGCCGCCGCGCAGTAGCACGCCGTGAGCCTGGGCCAACGGGAAGTATTCGACATCCCTGACCGTGCCGGTGTTGCGGGTGATGCGGACGTGGGTGGCGGCCGGTTCCGGTCGGGCTAGCGCGGCTAGGGCGTCAATGCTGAGTGTTTCGCCTTGGAATTCGAAGCGTTTGGGGTTGGCGGCCAAACCTAGCACCAGCACGTTAGACTGGCGGGCCGGGACGAAAATAACGTCGCCGTCGCCAAGCTGTACCAGCGGCATACGCCCGGCTAGGATGAATTCGTACAGGTCGAAGCGGGCGCGCACTTGGTTGCCGCGTCTGACCTGGACATCTAAGAAGCTGCCGCGCTTTAGGTCGATGCCGCCGGCTTGGTCTAGGTAGTGCAGCAGACTGTCCATGCTGGTGCCATTGTAGAGACCGGGGCGGTTGACAAAACCGGAAACAAACACGCGCACCGGTTGCGCGGCAGCAAGGCTGGCGTAGCTGTAGACGTTGGCGCGGAACACGCGGGCGGCGGCGGCTCCGACCAGTGCTTGCAGTTCCTGGTTGCGCACGCCGAGGACGTGCACCGGGCCGACGTGAGGGACGAAGATGTTGCCTTGAGGGTCGACGGTGGCCGGGGCGTTGTACTCAAAACCGCCCCAGAAGCGCAGTTGGATGTTGTCGCCGATGGCGATGGCGTAGTCGGGGTTGAACTGGGTGGCACCCTCGCGGGCGAAGGCACCGGTGAATAAATTGGCACCGAACACATCGCTTTTAAGGTTGGCGGCGTAATCGTAGAGCTGCGGTGCTGGGTCAGTGATGGTCGGGGCGGCAATGGCGGGGGCAGCGATGGCGGGGACCGCAGGCGGCGGTGCCGCCGGACCGCCGAGTCCTGCCATACCGAATACCTGGCCGAGCCCTGTTGGGTCAGCGGTGCTAACGGGGCTGGCGGCTAGCAGCAGGATGGCCAAAACCAGCCAAGACGCCACGGTCGCAGAGGCTGGAATGTTCATCGTTTGGGCAGGCTGGCTTTGTAGGCGGACAAAGCGTCCTGGACGTTGTCAAACCACTGGGCGGTGCCTTTGTGCAACCAGATGCCGGCGGTGCAGAATTCTTTTAGCGTACTTTCACTGTGTGCAGCCATAATGATGCTGGCACTATCTATCAGCTGTTTGAATGCTGTACTGGCTTTTTTTCTGAAGGCGGCATCGCCCGTGGAAGTGGCCTCGTCAGAGATGTACACGTCAAATTCAAAAGCCAATGACAAGCCAAATTGCAGCCGTGATCTCATCCCGGAGGAGTAGGTTTTAATCGGCTCGTCAAAGGCATCGCCTAACTCAGCAAAAGTTTCTATAGAGTGAATTTTTTCTGCAATATCCTCTTCATGGCCGTGTATCCGGCAAACAAATTTGGCGTTCTGCCGGCCTGTTAAGGAGCCTTGCAAGCCACCGCCAAAGCCCATTGGCCACGAAACTCGGCAACGCCGTTCGATACGGCCGCGGCTGGGTTGGTCGATGCCGCCTATCAGGCGCAACAAGGTGGATTTTCCAGCCCCGTTGCCACCGATAAGGCCCACGCTGACTTTGGGTGGGATGACAAAAGAGACGCCTTGCAACACCCATTTTCCCGGACCGTGGTCAGTTTGGTAGCGCTTGTAGACATCTTCAACTCGGATCATTGTGCAATTAGCTTGGCTTCAAAGCGTCTATGCAAGGCCAAGCCTAAGAATACGGCAAACAATGCACACTGGTAGAGGTAGGCTAAATCAAGGTTTGGAAAATGGTGGTAGAAACCGGATACGCCAGCACGCACGGTTTCGACGCCGTGTGCTAAGGGGTTGTAGAGCAGCCAGTCTTGGTACGGTGGGGGTATCTGACCGAGCGGAAAAATCACCCCAGAAACCATGTACAAAGGGGCCGTTATCATATCCAGCACCTTGCCTGATTCGGGGATCATGTTGATAGCCACCGATGTGATTAGGCCGTAACCTAAGCCCATGAGCCATAAGCCAAAAAAACCGGCAAGGCAGCGCAGCGGATCTTCCGGGATGATGTCTGTGCCGAACAACAGGGAGCCGCCGACCAGAATCAGCGTGATCACGATGACCAGCAGGCCTTCTAAGGCCGCTCGGACCAGCACGGTATCTACCGGTTTGACTTGCCGGTAAGTAAATAAAGCGGTGTTGGCACTGATGGCGTTTTTGCACTGATTGCTGGACTGCGAGAACATGGAAAACGCCATGAGGCCAAAAATCAGCCACGCCTGCATGTCCATGCCGCCCACTTCGCGCATACGAATAGCGGTGAACATAACAATCATAAACACGACATGGATGACGGGGTCGAACAACAGCCAAGCCCAAGCCGCTCTTTTTCTGGAAATCCGGGTGACCGCTTCACGCAAAAAAAGCGCCTTCCAAACCATAAAGGCGATGGCCCAATGGCCTCTTGGATTTTGGTAGGAATAGTGTTTTGTCATGAGTAAACGGCTGGGGCAAGAGCCGACCGGAAAGTGTTTCGGTGGCGTCGTTGCGGCCAGTCTAGCACGGCTACCAGCGAACCGACAACGCCGGTTGCGGACAAGCTTACGGGGTAGGTAAGCCAGTCATTGGGCGACGGTGACAAAGGCCAGTTTGGTCACTCCGGCCTGTTGGGCGGCCGCCATGACCTCGGCGACTTTTTTGTAGTCGACACTTTGGTCAATGTAAAAATGCACTGCCGCTTCCGGTTGGTGGGTCAAGGCTGTTTTCAGGCGTGTCTGTAAATCGGCCAAATCCGTCACCGGTACTTTGTTTAAGCTGACCTGCAAGGTGGCGTTGATGGCCAATTGCAACGGCTGATCCTTCACTTCCGGCGTGGTTTCGGCGGTTTTTGGCAAAGCCACATCGACCGATTGCGTCACCAACGGTGCCGTCACTAGCAAGATGATGACCAGCACCAGCATCACGTCTACCAGTGGCGTGACGTTGATTTCGCTCATGGCTTCGTGGTCTTCTGTTTGTGGTTTAAAGGCCATTGCAGGTTCTCCTTAAGGGGTGGCGTTAAACACCAGGTGGCTGAAACTGATGGCGAAATTTTCCAGATTGGCGCGCTGGTGCTTGACTTTTCGGGAAAAAAAATTGTAGGCCAAGACCGCAGGCACGGCCACGGCAATGCCGATGGCGGTGGCCACTAGGGCATCACCAATCGGCCCGGCCACCACGTCCAGACTGGTAGAGCCGGTTTCGGTGATGTGGTGCATGGCGTCCATGATACCGATCACCGTGCCGAACAGGCCGACAAACGGAGCCGTGCTGCCAATGCTGGCGAGCATGGTCAAGCCGCTGTCCATGCTGCGCTGTTCTTTTTGCACCTGCTCCTGCAGGGTGTGTTCAAACAGCTCCACCGGATTGCCCAGGAACTTCAGCTTTTGGTTTTCAGTGCCTTGGCTTTCTTGCAGCCAGGTAAAACCGGTTCGCGCCACCCGGGCTTCTGGTCCCTGAAAGACAGGGGTCGGTAGCAGTTTGGCGGTTTCTAGGTCGGAAGATTCCCAAAACAATTGGTCAAAGCGGCGGTTATCGTAGCCGTTTTTGCTAAATTGCCAAACTTTAAACAAAATGACCGTCCAGGTGACGACTGAAAAAAGTATCAATGTGTAAAAAGTACCGTCTATGATCAACGGCGGTGTGATTTGATAAGGCATGGTTTTTCCTGATGAAGTTTATTTGAGCGTAAAGTTAAATTCTTTGCTCGCCACCCTAGGCCTACCAAATTCGCTACGGGTAAAACGCGATTGTTGGACACTAGCAATGGCGGCTTGGTCCAGATGCAGGTGACCGCTGCTGCGGAACACCTGGATGTTGTTTGCCCGACCGTCTTCGGTCAGTTCAAACTTCAGCACCACGGTACCTTGCCAGCCCCTGCGTTTGGCCAGCACCGGGTAGTCGGGCTTAGGGCAAGCCACGCAAGCCGCCTGCCCGATGTCTTGGGCTGGGCCCGATGCCGATGCCGATGCCGATGCCGATGCCGATGCCGATGCTGATGCTGCGGCCGGGTGCTCCGGGTGAGCGGTGGCAGCGGAAAAAGTTTCAAACCGCATTGTTCCAGTGGCGGCCTTAGGCGGCTTGACGACGGCTATTTTGTCGCGAGCTTGGACAGGCTGAGCGGGTGTTTTGGCTGCGCGAGCTGCGGCCTTGGGCGGCTGGGCGGGCGGCTTGGGTACGGCGGCGGGCGGCTCCGGCGGGCGGCTTGGTTGCTGTGGCTGGTGCGGCGGTAGCAAGGTGATGTTAACGATGTTTGACTTAAGCTTATCCTGCGGCTTGTGCTGAGTGGGCAGCAACCACAGCGTCAGCAAAAATGTGCCCGGGGCGAGGGCTAGCAAGGCAAAAATTTGCCAGCGTTGGCTTGCCGCTAAGGGTTTTTTGTTCCGCCGACACAGCAAAGCCCGTGCCAGGGCGGGCAGTTTTAGCGTCCACACCACGACCACTGTCAGCAGTGAAGCGAACAAAACGCCGAGGGTGTCGAATGCGGGTAAAGTCGGGTAAGGCATGGGCCTAAGGAAGCTTAGCTCAGCTTAAAGTCAAATTTTTTGGTGGCCGTGCGCACCACCCCCGGGGTTCCGGGAGTGAAGCGTGATTCCTGGGCATTGGCAATAGCGGCCTGGTCGAGTGGTTCGTGACCGCTGCTGCGGAGTACCTGGATGTTGTTTGCCCGACCGTCTTCGGTCAGTTCAAATTTCAGCACCACGGTACCTTGCCAGCCCCTGCGTTTGGCCAGTGCCGGGTAATCAGGTTCCGGGCAAGAGATGCAGGTTGCCCGCTCTACGCCTTGGTTTTTGCCCTGGTCTGGTGATGTTGCAAGCCGGGCTGCGACTTTGGCTTGGGGAGGGCTGTCGGCTTTGACCGCTGCCGTTTGAGGTTGAAAGGGTTCAAACGGCGTTTTACGCGCCTCCTCGGCCAGTTTTGCTAAAGATTCGCTGGCTTTTTCGACCACGGGTTTGGGCGGTGCGGTGGATTTTTTCGGCGTGGTCGGCGAGGGTTTTTTCGCGGCCATCTTGACCGCAGGTTTGGGCGGTGCGGCTTTGGCTGGCGGGGGCGTTTTTGCGGGCGCGGCGGCTTGGGCAGGCCCTGCGTCCGGGGCGGGGGCCGGCAACAAGGACACTTCTATGACCACAGGCTTGGGGGTGGGCGGCGGCTTTGTCCCAGCCAGTTTAGCCACTGCCCAAGTATGTAGCAACAGTACCAACACCGACAACAGTATCGCAACGTTACGCGTTTGGCGGTCGGCATCTGGCTGCCATTGGCCGCCTTCATGCCCCGCATGACACGGTCTTTTTGCACAAACGTTGTGGTTTTTTGCGGGATACATCGGCGTTTTTCCTTGCGCTGTTGTTAGCGGGTTAAAGCGTGGGAAAATGAGGAGGGGAGCAATGCAAGCGTTGTAAGCGTTTTAACGTAACGCCACTGCCGCTTTAAACGCTGGTGACACAACAGTCGGTTTTTAAGCTCAGGGTGCGGGACTGGTTTTTTTTATGCTGCCAGGCTCAAGACGCAGTGGCGGTCCATTCCTAGAACATGATAGGTTAAGCACAAATAACAATCAATCTCATTTTATCGGTTAACCTGAACCCATCGGCTCCGCTTAATCGCTCAATGCCTCTCACCCTGCCTGAGGGTAGATGCCTAGGGTTTAGGGGGCGATAACCCCACCTTAAGCTTTAGCGATTTGTTGGCCGCCGCCCCAGACGCGACCTTACCCGCCTTGAGGTGTTGTCCTCTAAGCGTGGCGGAAGTGTTTCGAGGGGCGGTGTTCTAAGGCCTAAAATACAGCAGTCACTTAACGGTGCTGCCTGTACGCTGGGCAGGCGGGATACACTAAACAACCACACTCAAGCACTCAAAAAATAACGATGTTCTATCATAGCACTGCCGACAAAACCGCTGCGGCGGCCTGTTCATCGCACCGGATAGCCCGGTGACCGGTTCATTTTTAGCGACTCTGCTAGGCATCGCCATGCTCGATAGCGTTAACCCTACCGCCACGGTCATTCATCTGTATTTGCTGGGGACTACTCAGCCTGTTGCGCGCACCATCGCTTTTATAGTGGGGGTGTTTGCCGCCAATTATCTCGGTGGCCTGTTCGCCGTGCTGGAGCTGGAGGCATTCTTGCAGACATTGAACGCCGATGAGTTAATTGCCAGCCCGGCGATTATCCGTGACAGTTTTCAGGCCATTTTAGGGCTGGCGTTATTGGTTGCTGCCTGGTTTTTTAATCGATACGCCGGCACCGGCGGTGCGGTAAAAAAACCCAAGTCTCCGCGCCCGATGCACGCGCTGATGCTGGGCTTGACCGTAACGGCGGCCGAATTGCCGACGGCTTTGCCCTATCTTGCCGGTATTGGCGTGATTGCCGAGGCGAAACTGAACCCGCTGCAAGTAGCGACAGCCTTGTTGGTGTACAACGTGGTGTTTGTCTTGCCCTTGCTTGTCTTGCTGGGCTTGTATCTAATACTCAGGCAAACCAGAGCCGCCTGGCTCGCAAAGCTGGAACGCCTGGTATCGCAGTGGTTGCCTCGTCTGGTGCCGATGTTTTTGGTGTTGCTGGGCAGCGCACTGCTTGCGATCAGTCTGGCCAGCCGGTTTGGACATCCCTTTTTTTAGTCTTTTATTCTTGGAGAAAAAGCGCATGGCAACTGAGCCACAAACAGAAACAAACCCCTGTCCGGTCAATTCCTGGAACGAGTGGGATCCGCTCGAGGAAATTGTTGTCGGCCGGCTTGAAGGGGCGACCATCCCGCCGGCCCATTTCACCCTGACCACGCGCATTCCCACGCCCTTCGTCTGGCTGCTCAAGGCCGTCGCTCAGGGCTGGCATTATCCCTCGCCCATGGTCAAGGCGGCGCAAAGGCAGCTTGATGAATTCATCCACATCCTGGAAGCCGAGGGCGTCAAGGTAACAAGGCCTGATGTGACTAATTTTGCCAAAGGTTACGGTACCCCAAGCTGGCGCACGCGGGGCTTTTGCGGCGCCTGTCCGCGCGATGGCTTCCTGGTGATTGGCGATGAAATCATCGAAACGCCGATGTCCTGGCGTTGCCGCCACAATGAAGGCTTTCCCTACCGCAGCTTGTTCAAGGAGTATTTCCGCCAAGGTGCCCGCTGGACCGCCGCCCCCAAGCCCCAGTTGCTTGATGCTTTGTATGTGGCAGACTACCAAACCCCGAAACTGGGCGAGCCGGTACGTTATCAGATCAACGATTTCGAGCCGGTGTTCGACGCCGCCGACTTCCTGCGCTGCGGCCGGGACATCTTTTACCAGCTCAGCAACGTGACCAACCGTTTCGGGGTCGAATGGCTTAAGCGGCATCTGGGCGACCGCTTCCGCTTGCATGAAATCGAAAGCCGCTGCCCGGACCCTTTGCACATCGATTCCACCCTGATGCTCCTGGCGCCGGGCAAGCTGCTGGTCAACCCGGAATGGATCGACGTGGAGCGGCTGCCGAAGATATTGCAGTCCTGGGACATCATCATCGCCCCCGAGCCCGACCCGTACGCGGAATCCGAGATGATGGCCAAGTTCTTTTCCATGTGCAGCAAGTGGATCAGCCTGAACGTGCTGATGCTGGACGAGCGGCGGGTCATCGTCGAGCAAACCCAGACCTCGTTGATCAAGGTGCTCAAAGAGCACGGTTTTGAGACCATCCCCTGCAATTTCGCCAGTTATCTGCCGTTCGGCGGGGCCTTCCACTGCGCGACGCTGGATGTCCGGCGCAGGGGCGAACTGAAGTCGTATTTTTGAGAGTAGTTTTTAAGGTTGCCGCCGGGCCGGGCCGCGTTTTTAGGCTAAGGCCGATCGGCAGGGCGTTACTGGGCGAAAAAACACCATGAGTCTGCGCGGTCAAGTGAACCTCCGCATCGTCTTGACCAGCCTGCTGATGTTGCTGATCGGCGGTTCTGTCGCTGTTTGGCAGTCGCGGGGTTCGGTCAACAGGGAAGTTGCTTCGTCTTTGAATTTGGCCGCGCAACTGATCCAAGTGAATTTTCCGCAGGCCCGACCCGGCGGGATTGACCTTGACACCTGGCTGCCGCGTTTTATCTCGTTGGAGCAAACCCGGCATTTGCGTATCGAGCTTAAACAAGCCGATGGCGGGGTAGTCAAGTTTACCGCCGACCCCAAGCCAGAAGCCGCCGACGACCCGCCGCACTGGTTTGTCAAACTGATGGCCAGCGATTACCCCTCGCTTACGCAACAAGTGATCACGGCCGACGGCACCGCCGCTACGCTGCTGATAGCCGCCGATCCGATGGATGAAATTGCCGAAGCGTGGCAAGAGAGTCGGGTTTTTTTCCTGTCCGTGTGCGGTTTGGCGGGGCTGACTTTTTTGGCGGCCAATTTAGTGTTTAACCGCGCTTTTAAGGCTATTGCGGTGATTGTCAAGAGCTTGCAGGCCTTAGAGCAAGGCGAATACCGGCAAAAATTGCCGGTATTTACCGCCCAGGAATTTGCTCGCATCGCCCAAGCCATCAACCATTTGACCGAGGTGTTGGCGGCCGCGCAACGCGAAAACAGTGCCTTGGCCGCGCATTCTTTACGCATCCAAGAAGAAGAACGGCGGCGTTTGTCGCAGGAGCTGCACGATGAGTTGGGGCAATCGTTGACGGCGATTAAGGTCATGGCGGTGACGCTGGAAAAGCCTAAAGCCGACCGCCTGACAATTTCGGTGCAGATCAGCCAGGTGTGCGACCACTTGCTGGCCGTGGTGCGCTCCATGATGCGGCATTTGCACCCATTGGCACTGGCCGAATTGGGTCTTAAGGCGGGCTTGGAGGATTTGTTGGGCCACTGGACTGCTCGCCATCCGGGCTTGGCACTGCGATTGGATTGCCCGGATAGCCTAGACAACCTAGACCCGGCCATCGCCATCCACGTTTACCGTGTGGTGCAGGAATGCCTGACCAACACCGTCCGCCACGCCGATGCCGGCAATGCCACGGTAAGCTTGGATCGGTTGCCGGGTGGTGGGCTGCGGGTGCAAGTCAGCGATGATGGTCGGGGCTTTAAGCAGGCTGCGGGCAGCCCGGGTTTTGGCCTGCTGGGTATGCGCGAACGCATAAAAAGCTTGGGCGGGCGCTTTCAGATTGACAGTCTGCCCGGGCAAGGCACCCGCGTTACCGCTACGATTCCGCTGCCTTAGGGCAAACGCTCGATGCGTGTCGCGGGGGGCAACAACGGGGGTATTTCCCTGGTGAAATCAGGAAACATTCCCGGCCGGTTTGCGGAAAGCTTGGCGACAATAATCATTTAAGTGAGATTGCCATGAAACGTTTATCTGGGTTGCTTATCGGCGCGTTGTTCTCGGTGTTGGCGCAGGCGCACGGCCCGACCCCGCAAAAGGCGGATGTGCGCGTCACCATTCAGGCACCGGTGGCGGTGGTTTGGGATACCGTCAAGCAGTTCGAGCAGATTGCCGACTGGCATCCGGATGTTAAACACAGCACCGGCGACGGCAAGCTGGCATCGGGTGGCATCCGCACACTCACTTTGGAAGGTGGCGAGCTGGTTGAGGAGCTGGATTTTTACAGCGACGGCGAGCGTGAATACAGCTACCGGCTAAAAACCGGCGATGTTAAGGCGTTGCCGGTCAGCTCCCATTCGACATCGCTGCACGTGCTGCCGGGCGAGTCGGCACAGAGTGCGGTCGTTAGAGTAAAAAGCCGGTTTTATCGCGCCGACACCGGCAACACGCCGCCGGAACAGTTGAATGATGCCGCCGCCGTCAGTGCCATGACCGCGTTTTTCACCAACGGCCTGCAAGGGCTGAAGCAAAAGCTGGAAAACCCGGCGCAGTAGCCGGGCATAGCCCCCGGCGCGGGCTTATTTTTCCGGCATCCCCAGCAAACCCCGGCGCGTAGCCAGCAACGTCATTTCCGCTGCTGTAGCTACGCCCAATTTTTCCTTGATGGCGGTACCGTAATTGCAGACTGTTTTGTAACTCAAGCGTAGTTTTTCCGCCGTTTTTTGCGTGGTGTAGCCGTTGGCTAGTAGACAAAACACGTCAAACTCTCGGGGCGACAGCAGCTGTATGCCATCGCTGTCATCGTTGCCGGAGAGTCCGGCCATAACCAATTGTTGCGCCAGTTCCGGCTCCACGAAGGTGCCGCCCTCGGCGATTTTTTTCACGGCGGCAACCAGTATTTCCGGGCTGCTGTTTTTCGTGATGTAGCCTTTAGCCCCGGCTTTTAAGGCGCGGGTGACAAACACCCGCTCGTTATGGATGCTGAACACCAAAATTTTGGCGTGGGCGTCCCGGCCCAACAAACGCCGGATGGTTTCATAACCGCCGATGCCGGGCATGGACAAGTCCAGCACTACCAAATCCGGTCGCCATTGGCTGTACAACTGGCAGGCGGTCTCGCCCCGGTCGGCCTCATAAACCTGGCCGATGTCCTCGGAAAACGACAGATACGTCTTATAGCCAGCTCTGACCACGGCATGGTCATCCACCAACAAGACATTCAGTTTGACCGACACAGACACACCCCTTTAGTGGCGCAAAAAAGCGACATCTTGCGGGTTTTGGCGGCCTTGGGCTATGGGAAGTTTTCACTTTCTTAAGCTTGCCGGAAAAAAGCCTACGGGGAATTTTTCCTAGTTATTTTTCGTAATTTTCCCGTTCATTTTAAGGTTTATTCCGTAACGGTGCGGTCGTCCACGCCCTTACCATAGACCCCCAGCATAGCCATGCACCCTGGTATTTTAGCTTCGATCAAGTGACTGCCTTTTAGGTCTCAACTGCGCCGAGGGTGTTTGGCTAGGCTCTTAAATCTCACACCACAATGACACCGGAGGAACCATGCGGATTTTTGATTTGGCCGCCCATGCAGGCCGCACCGCCCTGGCAACGGCAATCGCCTTGGGGCTTGCCCAAACTGCCCTGGCCAACAAGGATTTGGATAAACTGTCGCGGCAAAACACCAACTGGGTGATGCAGACTAAAGACTACAGTGCCACCCATTTCAGCGAGCTGTACGACATCAACATCACCAACGTGAAAGACCTGAAACCGGTTTGGTCGTTTTCGACCGGCGTGCTGAACGGCCATGAGGGCGGGCCGCTGGTGGTGAACGGTATCATGTATGTGCATACCCCCTACCCAAACAACATTTTTGCCATTGATTTAGACGAGCCGGAAAAAATTCTCTGGCAATACAAGCCCAAGCAAAACCCGGCCGCTCGCGCCGTGGCCTGTTGCGACGTGGTCAACCGGGGTTTAGCCTACGCGCCGGAAGGTAAGGATTACCCGGCAACCATTTTCCTGAACCAATTAGACGGCCACATCGTGGCACTGAACGCCCGTTCCGGCGAGTTGCTGTGGAAAATGGAAAACTCCGACATCGCTATGGGTTCTACGTTGACCATCGCCCCGTTCGTAGTCAAGGATATGGTAATCGTCGGCACCTCGGGTGCTGAGCTGGGTGTGCGCGGCTATGCCACTGCCTACAGTGTCAAAGACGGCAAGCAGCGGTGGCGGGTGTACGCTACCGGCCCTGATGAAGATATTAAGCTAGCCAAAAACTTCAACGAGGCCAACCCGCATTACGGCCAATTCGGTCTGGGTCTGAAAACCTGGGAAGCCGATGCTTGGAAAATCGGCGGCGGCACCAACTGGGGCTGGTATGCCTACGACCCCGGCCTGGAAATGCTGTATTACGGCTCCGGCAACCCGGCACCGTGGAACGAGACCATGCGTCCTGGCGACAACAAATGGACCATGACCATCTGGGGCCGCGACGTCAACACCGGCGAAGCCAAATTCGGCTATCAAAAAACCCCGCATGATGAATGGGATTACGCCGGCGTCAACTACATGGGCCTGTCCGAGCAGGAAGTCAACGGCAAAATGCGTAAATTGCTGACTCACCCTGACCGCAACGGCATCGTCTACACGCTAGACCGCGAAAACGGCGACCTGATCAACGCCTTCAAAATCGACGACACCGTCAACTGGGTGAAAAAAGTCGACCTAAAAACCGGCCTGCCGGTGCGCGACCCGGAATACGCCACCCGCATGGATCACGAAGCTAAGGGCATTTGCCCGTCGGCCATGGGCTACCACAACCAAGGCATCGAATCCTACGATCCGGCGAAAAAGCTGTTCTTTATGGGCATTAACCATATTTGCATGGATTGGGAACCGTTCATGCTGCCGTACCGGGCCGGCCAGTTCTTCGTCGGCGCCACCTTGAACATGTATCCAGGGCCTAAAGGCACGCTGGGACAGGTTAAGGCCATGAATGCCGTCACCGGCGAGTTTGAATGGGAAATCAAGGAAAAATTCGCCGTTTGGGGCGGAACCATGGCCACTGCCGGCGACTTGGTGTTCTACGGCACGCTGGACGGCCATATCAAAGCCTTGAACTCCAAAACCGGCGAAGAATTATGGAAGTTCAAGCTGCCCTCGGGTGTCATCGGTCATCCGATCACCTACAAGCATGAAGGCCGGCAATACGTCGCCATTTACTACGGTGTCGGCGGCTGGCCGGGTGTCGGTTTGGTGTTTGACCTGCAAGACCCGACCGCAGGCTTAGGCGCGGTAGGTGCGTTCAAGGAATTGGCGCATTACACGCAAATGGGCGGCGGCGTGATGGTATTTGCGCTGTAACGGCTAGCGTTACCACGCCCGCGGACTGTTGTTCCCACGCTCCGGCGCGGGAACAATAAAAAATCTACGTTTGAACAAAAAACCTGCCTAACTGCATGAAAAAACTGATTGCTTATTTAACCGGCGCGGCGTTGCTGGCGCTGTCGTCAGCCCACGCCGATACGCTAAAAATCTGTGCCGCCGAAGACGAGTTGCCGTATTCCAACCAAAAAGGCGAGGGCTTTGAAAATAAAATCGCCCAGGTGTTAGGTGATGAGCTAGGCAAAAAAATTGAGTACGTATTCTGGAGCGACCCGCGCTATTTCTTGCGCGACTTTTTAGACCCTGGTTTGTGCGATGTCGTCATCGGTGTGGATGCGGGCGACCCGCGAGTGGCCACCACCGCACCGTATTACCGTTCCGGCTATGTGTTTATCAGCCGCCAGCAAGACGGGTTGAATCTAAAAGACTGGGATAGCGAGGTGTTGCGGACAGCGAAACGCATCGCCTTCGTGCCGGGTTCGCCCGCCGAAACCATGCTGCGGGCGATAGGCCGTTACAACGACCAATTCAATTACTCGCAGGAATTGGTCGGCTTTAAGTCTAAGCGCAATCAGTATGTTAAATACGACAGCGAAAAATTAGTGCGGGAGGTGGCTTCCGGGCGTGCCGACATCGCCGCTTTATGGGCACCGGCGGCGGCCCGTTACGTTAAGGCATCGAGCAAGCCGCTGACCATGACGGTGATCCCAGACCACCAGCGTCGTGCCGACGGCGAGCCGGTCGGCCACCATTACAGCACCTCGATGGCGGTACGCAAAGACGACAAAGCCTTGTTGGCGCAATTGGATAAAGCGATCAAAAACCGGCATCAGGACATTGTGCAAATTCTGGAAGCCGAAGGCATCCCGTTACTGGACGGCGACGCTGCCACGGCCCGCCCTTAATCGGTCAGGCACGGTGCGTGAGGTAGGTATTGCGTGCCTTGCAAGCCTCACTAACGGCGTGGTTATTAACAACACGGTGCGCCATGCGTACCCTACAAAACATGAAAAAATGAAAAAACTACTATCCATCGCATTGTTGGCCACGTTCGCTGCGGCGGCGCAGGCCGAAATTAGCCTGCACCATGCCATTACGGGTGAAGTCTTGGATATGAGCTTCGCCAAAAAAGGCGGCAACACCGAGGCTTTTAAGGAATTCATGCAAACCGGCAAAAACCCGTACAACGGCAATAAGGAAGTCGTCGAGCAAGGCAAAAGCCTGTACATGACCGGCTGTTCCGGTTGCCACGGCCACGAGGCGGAAGGCAAATTAGGGCCGGGTCTGGCCGATGATTACTGGACTTACCCGCGCAACGCCACTGATCAAGGCCTGTTTGAACTGTTGTTTGGCGGTGCCAACGGCATGATGGGCCCGCAATACGTCAGCTTTAACACCGATGAGATGTTGAAAATTATGGCCTTTATCCGCGACATCTACACCGGCGATCCGAAAAAAGCCAAATGGCTTAAACCTTAACCAGGAGATGATGATGAAACCCATACTGTTTATGGCAACTTTACTGCTGCCCGTCGCGGCGATGGCTTATGACGGCACACACTGCAAAGAACCCGGCGTTTGCTGGGAACCCAAACCCGGCTTCCCGGAAAAAGTCGCCGGCAGCAAGTACGACCCTAAGCACGACCCTAACGAAGTGAACAAACAAGCCCAGTCAGTTAAAGAAATGGAAGCGCGCAACGAACAGCGCACCCAGCATTTGGTCAAGACCGGCCAGTTTGTTTACGACGTGGAAGAAATCCCCCACTAAACCTTAGGGGTGGGCTAAAGCCGGTCGTTCTGGCAGTGGCCTAGTGAAAATAACCGGGTCGGTTTGTTTGTCAGCCCAGCCTTGGCAGGTGCCAAAGCTGGGCGGGTGCTGTCCCCTTTACGTTTTTGATCAATTTCCTTATTTGCTCTGGCAGTGAGAAGTTGCTGGAGTTTTTTTATGAATCATCAAGCATTGACTGACTGGCGCGATCGGGCGTTGCAATTTGAACAGCAGCTTCAGCAGGTTGTTGTCGGCCAGCCTGCCGTCATTCGGCAGATTGTCATAGCCGTGTTTACCCGTGGCCATGTGCTGCTAGAAGGCCCGGTCGGGGTCGGCAAGACCACGCTGCTGCGCGCCGTCGCGCACGGTTTAGGCGGCGATTACCAACGGGTTGAAGGCACTATCGACCTGATGCCGTCCGACCTGATTTATTACACCTACCTAGACCAGCACGGCAAGCCGCGCGTCGATGCCGGGCCTTTGCTCACCCACGGCGACCGTTTGGCGACATTTTTCTTCAATGAAATCAACCGTGCTCGCCCGCAAGTCCACGCCTTGTTGCTGCGCGCGATGGCCGAGCGCAGCATCGGTGCATTCAACCGGGTTTACACCTTGCCGCATTTGCAAGTGTTCGCCGACCGCAACCGGGTGGAGCGCGAGGAAACCTTCGAGCTGCCGGCGGCGGCCAAAGACCGCTTTTTGTTTGAAATCAGCATCACCACGCCCAGCGAACCGGCGGTGTTGCAGGACTTGATGTTCAACCCGCGCTACCACGACAGCGACCGTTTGTTGCAAGCAATGGACGGCGGCCAGCTCGCCTATTACGCGCTCAACGAAGTCGCCGAAGCCATCCAAACGACGGTGCAAAGCAGCGACCGGCTTAAGGGGTACGCGCTGGAATTGTGGCAGGCCACGCATGACCCGCAGCGTTTCGGCATCCAGTTGCCCGACGTGGACATGGCGGATTTTTTGGAAGCCGGGGCCAGCCCGCGCGGCATGAGCTATTTTATCCGCGCCGCCAAAACCAGGGCTTGGCTGAACGGGCGCGATTATCTGATACCCGAAGATTTGCAAGCGGTTTACGCCGTCACCATGGCGCACCGGATTTTCTTTAAACCGCTGTACGCCTACCGCAAGGAAGCGCTGATGCCGGCCTTCATCGGCGGCATTTTGCGGCAAATAGCCGCACCGTAGGTTTTTTAAACTAAAGCCGTTAATAACTGATGTTACGCAGTAACGATAAAAACCCCGTTTGCCGCGCCGAGTACCGGAGTTTTTGCCGGGATTAGCCCGACAGGGGTGCGGTAGGGATGCCGCACGTTGGCAGAGGGGTAGGATACCCCTTCTGCCAACCCCCGGCAAAAGCGAGGAACGCAGGGGAAAAGCGGCAATCGGGCCGCCTTTTCTTGGGTTACTTTCTTTTGGCGGCGCAAAAGAAAGTAACCCGCCCGCCGGTGCGGAAACCGGCTTTAATAAACTGTCGCGTTAGCGACACAAAACCTTGCGATGCGTAGGTAAGCAGTAATAGCCTGCGTAACATCAGTTAATAACATTAGGCGTGAAAAAACCGGTTTTTTTTCACGCCCGAGCAGATACGGGATTGATATGCACCCAGACCACCTCGTCGGCACCCTCAATGCCGCGCTCGCCTACCCGCAAGTACGCGGTCAGTTTCTGGCCCATTTCGGTTTAGGCTTCGCCTCCCTGTTGGTCGCCGAAGCCATTGATTTGCTGGAACCTGCCCCCTATGCGGCTTATTACGTCGGTGCGGTCAACGCCGCCATTAGCCCTAAGTATTGGGATTTTCTGGCCGTCATCAGCCTGCTGTTGCTGTGCCTGCTGTTCCCCGTGCTGCTGCTGCGAACCCGGCTGGGCTGTTTAAACGGCTTAGCTTTGGCGTTATTGCCGGTCGTCCGGCAGGTGTTGTCCTTTACCTTTGCCTTAGGCACGGTTTCGGCCGGCATCTTATCGGCATTGTTACTGATGGGCCGGCTAGACAGCCCGGTCTTACTGGCATGGCGTGAGCTGTTGTTTGGCAGCCATCCGCTTATCGTGGTGCTGTCGGTGCTGCTGTGTAACGGCTTGCTCGGGGGGGCCGGGCAAATCGTAGCGCACCCCCCAGAACACCCAGTGTGGCAGCGGCTGATGACGATCCCAGGCCGCTATGTCTGGCCTGCTTACGGCTTGTTCGTAGCCTTGGCACTGGGGTTGCTGCTGGGGCAGCAATAAACTGGACAAGCCACCGTGCATTTTGTTGACACTTCCCAACCGACTATGACCTCGCCAGCGCAACACTTCCACTACCGCATCGCGACGCCCAGCCCGCAGGTGTACCCTGGCAGCCATCCGGGGCGCATGGTCGCCAGCGGGCAGTTATTCCAACGCCACCAGCCGTTGCTCGCCAGCCCCGACCCGCGCCGCTTGGATTTGCGCGCCAGCGTGTTGAACCTGTTCGAGGATTACCAAGTGCGGGTGTACCGCCAGCACAGCGTTTTAGATGTGCTGCTGTTGGCCGATTTATCGGCCTCTATGGCCGGGCAACGGGAGTCGGTGCTGGCGGTTTTAGCATCCATCGCTGCCTCGGTGCTGGACGCAGGCGACCGTTTTTATTTCATCGGTTGCGACAGCAGCGGTGTACTGGGCGATTTGCCGGTGGTTTACCGGGAACCGGGCAGCCTGGCCGTGCTCCTAGAACGCTTGCGTGAACACCGCTTTCGCCCCGGCCCGCCGCAATGGCACGCGGCCTTGCCGTTGTTGCCGCCGCGCCGTGGCTTGGTGTTTGTGCTGACCGACGGCCATTTTGCCTTAGCCGGGTGGCGGCAGGTGTTGTCACGGTTGCAAGGTCATGCGCTGGTGCCGCTGTTGGCCTGGCGGGAATTGGATTATCGGGACTTGCCGGACTGGGGCTTGGTCAGTTTTCAGGATGCCGAAACCGGCCGCTACCGTACCGTCTGGATGAGGCCGTCATTCAAGCAGGCCATTGTCACCGCTTATGCCGAACGCCAACAACACCTGCGCGGCCTGTGCCGGGCTCATGGCGCGGAGCCGTTGTTCCTGACCGCCCCGTACCGTGCCGCGCAAATGCAGCAGTATTTTTTGGCGCGGGCGGCATGATGCGGATGGTGTTGATGGTGTTGCTGGCAGCACTGAGCGCGTGTTCGGAAAAACCCGCCTCGGTGGCCGATTTTGCCCTGCTGACACCGCGCCCGTTCGGTTATTTCAACGGCGATGAAATCCGCCACCGCATCGAATTTAGCACCCACAACGGCGTGCGCCTGCAACGTGCCGGCCTGCCTAAACCCGGTGCGCGCAACCGCTGGCTGCACCTGAACACCGTGCAAGTCAGCGAAGACCGACAGGGCGACGGCTTCCGTTACCGCATCGAGCTGGCTTACCAAGTCTTTTACGCGCCGCTGGAAGTGAAAATGCTGACCGTACCCGGTTTTGATTTGCCGTTGGTGCAAGGCGTGAACACCGCCACCCAAGCGGTGCCGGCTTGGCCGTTCACGCTGTCACCGCTGCGTGAACTGGCTATCCGCAAAGACGGCCACGGCGAATACCGCCGCCCTGACATTCAGCCTAATGCCACGGTAAACGCTTACACCCGGCTCGGACTGGCCATCAGCGGGCTGCTCTCGGTCTTGAGCGCGGCTTATTTAGGCTTAAGTTACGGCCTGTTGCCCGGCGGTGTGCGGCGGCGGGTGTTCAGCGACGCGGCGCGGGCTATGGCAGGCTTGTCGCCGGCACGTTGGGGCGATGCCTTAACCGTGTTTCACTGCGCCTTGAACCGCATCAACGGCGCCCCGCTGTTCGCCGCGCAACGGGTCGATTTTTGCCGCCGCCATCCGAAGTTTCAGGTGGTGGCGACAGAATTGGCGTGGTTTTTCGATTGCTCCGAGCGGCATTTTTTCGCCGCTGCAAGTCCCGTCGATACCGCCGCTGACTGGGCTCGTTTGCAACGGCTGTGCGTCCGTTGCCGAGACATCGAACGGGGGCTTTGATGAACCTGGCCGTGGATACCCCCTGGATTTTGGCCGGATTGTTGCTGTGTTTTTTGCCGCTCCTAAGCAACGGCATGCGCCACAGCACCTACCCCAGCCTGGCCATGCTGCCCGCCGACCCGCTGTCGACGGCCCTGGCCTTAGGCTTAAGGCTGTGTGCGGTAGCCGCCATCGCCGCCTTGGTGTTGGGCCTAGCCGGGCTGCATCAGACCGAGCAAATCCGCGAGCGCATCGGTTACGGCGCCCGTATCGTCTTGCTGTTGGACCGCAGCAGCAGCATGGACACCACCTTCGCCGGCAAAGCCCCGGATGGCGACCATGAGTCAAAAGCGGCGGCGGCGCGGCGTTTTCTGAGCGCGTTTATCGGCCAGCGTCCGCATGACCTGATCGGCATGGTCGGGTACAGTACCGCGCCGCTGTTCGTGCTGCCGTTGACGGATAACAAAGCCGCTTTGCAAGCGGCGATCAACGCTACGGCGACGCCGGCCTTAGCCTACACCCACATCAGCAAAGGCTTGGCTATGGCCTTGGATTTTTTCCCGCAAGCGAACAGCGCGGCGGATGGCTCGCGCATGGTTTTTCTGGTCTCTGACGGCGCCGCCGCCATCGATCCGGACAGCGAACGGGAACTGAGGAAAGCCTTCAAGCAGCGCGGCATCCGTTTGTATTGGCTGTTTTTACGCACCGCCGGCAGCCCCGGTTTGTTTGACAAGCCACAAGACCCGCGTGAGGACAATCCGGGGGCGATGCCGGAGCGCCATTTGCACGTGTTTTTTCAGAGTCTGAACCTACCCTACCAAGCCTATCAGGCAGAAAACCCGGCCGCTATGCACGAGGCGGTAGCCGACATCAACCGGCTAGAACGGACGCCGCTGCATTACCGCGAGCGGCTGCCAAGACGGGATTGGGCCACGGCTTGTTACCTTTGGGCGACGGTATTTTTGGCGTTATTGTGGGCGGCGAAAAGCGGCGAGGTGAGCATATGAACAGAACCATCATAGCCGGGTGCGTGTTGCTTATTAGCGCAACGGTGTTTTTGGCACAAGGCTGGACCATTTACCAGAGCGAACGCGCCAATCGCTGGATAGCAACGTTGGCGCGGGGCCAGGAACCAAGCCCCGCTGAACTGGCCGACGCGCCGCCGCCCGTTAAACTGGCCCGCGCCTTGCAACTGAAGCGGCAAGGCCGTTACGAGGCAGCCTTAGTGGTCATGAGCACTATCCTCAACAGCGGCGATAAAGCCTTGCAAACGCACATTCGCTACAGTCTCGGTAATCTTTATCTGGAGCAGGCCATCGCCAAAACCGAAGCGATGGCTGTAACCGATGCTCAGCCGTTGCTGGCTCTGGCCAAGCAAGCGTACCGCCAAGCTTTGGCCTTGGACAGCGGTTTTTGGGATGCTAAATACAACCTGGATGTGGCGATGCGTTTGTTGCCGGAACTGGACCGTATCACCATTGAGCAAGACGCTGAACCCCGGCAACAAGCCCCGTTGTGGACCACCGTGCCAGGGTTGCCACGCGGGCTGCCGTAAACCGGTTTTTTTCCGAGCCAGTCCATCATGTTTTCAAGCAAAATTTTCCGCGATGTGCGTTTCTACTGCCTAGGCGTGGCGGTACTGGCTATGCTGGCGGCCTTTGTCCGTCCCACGCAAACCCAACAAGTCCCGGTTTACGAGTATCTTTTCATCGTCGACATCACCCGCAGCATGAACGCTGCCGATTACCGGCAAAACGGCCAGGCGGTCAGCCGTTTGCAGTACCTTAAAGACAGCTTGCGCGGCCTGCTCACCCGCCTGCCTTGCCAATCGAAAGTGGGCTTAGGCGTGTTCACCGAGCGGCGCACGGCCTTGTTGTTTGAAGCCATCGAAGTCTGCCAAGGCTTTAATGAGATCGACACCGCTTTAGCGCAGTTGGACTGGCGCATGGCCTGGGCCGCCGACAGCCGCATCGCGCAAGGTTTGCATAACACCTTAGAAATGCTGCAAGCGCTGAACACGCCAGTGCTGTTTTTCACAGACGGCCAGGAGGCCCCGCCCTTAAATCCGCGCTATCGGCCTGATTTTTCGGCGTTGAAAGGAAACGTGAAGGGCATGGTCGTCGGTGTCGGCGGGCTAGAGCCGGTGCCCATTCCTAAATTCAACAGCCGGGGCGAGCCGGACGGTTTTTACCGCGCCGAAGACGTGCCGCAGCGTTCCACCTTCGGCGAATCTGACCTGAACCCTGAAAAAATCCAAGGCTACGACGCCCGCAACGCCCCGTTCGGCAGCGTAGCGACCGTAGGTACAGAGCATTTGTCGGCTTTGCAGGAAGGTTACTTGCAGGATTTAAGTGCCGAAAGTGGCTTGCATTACCACAGGTTGGTCAGTTTAGACAGCTTGGCTAAAGCCGTGCAAATCCCCACCTTGGCCAAGATTAAGCGGCAGGATGTCGATGTGCGCTGGCAGGCGGCGGTGCTCGCGCTGCTGCTGGTGGTACTGGTTTATGGCAGCCCGACCCTAGCGCTGAGGCGATGGATACGATACGGTGGTAGGTAGATCGGCTGCGGCTGCGGTTAAATAGGGGTTCATCGTGGCCATAGCGAACACGGTTGCGCTAGACGGGGTTATCCGTGCTTGCGTTAGGATTTTTCTTGGCCTTAAAAAATAAGGCCGCTGCGGCTGGCTTCATCCGGGTCAGTCAGCAGCATTTCTCGGTCCGGCAGCACGTTGTAGCCTTCTTCCGCCAGTTTAACCATCAACCGGACTTCGTTTTTTGAATCGGCATAGTTGACGGCATCGTCGTAACAAATTTTGCCCTCTTTGTATAAATCAAACAGTGCTTGGTCGAAGGTTTGCATGCCTTGCTCCCGGGAGTGTTTCATTAATTCTTTCAACTTATGGATTTCACCCTTACGGATGTAATCCTTAGCCAGCGGCGTGTTGATCAAAATTTCCACAGCCGGGTAGCGGCCTTTTTCATCGGCGCGTTTGATAAGTTGTTGTGCCACGATGCCTTTTAAGTTCAGCGATAAATCCATCAGCACTTGGTTGTGCGTCTCTTCTGGAAAAAAATGCAAAATTCGATCTAAAGCCTGGTTGGCGTTGTTAGCGTGCAGCGTGGTCAGACACAAATGCCCGGTTTCGGCGAAGGTTAGGGCATGTTGCATGGTTTCTCGGGTTCTGACCTCGCCTATCAGGATTACATCAGGGGCCTGGCGCAAGGTGTTTTTTAGCGCGACTTCGTAGGATTCCGTGTCGATGCCGACTTCGCGTTGAGTGATGATGCAGCCTAGATGCGGGTGTTGAAATTCAATCGGGTCTTCGATGGTGATGATATGGCCGCTGCTGTGGGCATTACGGTGGCCGATGAGTGCGGCTAATGTGCTTGATTTGCCGGTGCCGGTGGCACCGACAAAAATCAGCAGCCCGCGTTTTTCCATGATTAGGGTTTTTAAAATAGGCGGCAAATGCAGGTCGTCGGAGTTGGGGATTTGGTTTTCGATGCGTCGCAGCACCATGCCGGCGGAATCACGCTGAGTAAAGGCACTGATGCGAAACCGCCCCAGCCCCGGCACACCGATGGCAAATTGGCATTCCTTGGTGTTGTCGAATTCGTCCGCTTGCCGTTGTGTCATCAGACTTTTCACAATGTCTAGCGATTGCTCAGGGGTGAGCGGGGTTTTGCTGATCTCCATTAAAATACCGTCCATTTTGATGGTGACGGAGCGGCCTGCGGTAATGAACAGGTCGGAGGCTTTTTTCTGCTTCATCAGAGCTAACAAGGGTTTGATATCCACAATTTTCCTTTACATGAACAGGTCTTTGTTGACGGCCCGGGTTATGGCGGTTTTGGCGGCGACAATTTTCGCATCGACCAATTCTTTGAGGTTTTGGTCTAGGGTTTGCATCCCGTCTTTTCTTCCGGTTTGGATGGCCGAGTACATTTGCGCCACTTTAGCTTCCCGGATCAGGTTGCGGATGGCGGCGGTGCCGACCATGATTTCATGGGCCGCTACCCGTCCGCCACCGACTCTTTTTAGTAGCGTTTGCGATATAACCGCTTGCAGCGATTCCGACAACATGGCGCGGATCATGTCTTTTTCAGCGGCCGGAAACACGTCGATAATACGGTCTATGGTTTTGGCCGCCGAGGTGGTGTGCAAGGTGCCGAACACCAAATGACCGGTTTCGGCAGCGGTCAGGGCCAGGCGGATGGTTTCCAAATCGCGCATCTCGCCCACCAGGATAATGTCCGGGTCTTCCCGCAGTGCAGAACGCAGGGCCTCGTTAAAACCGTGGGTGTCGCGGTGGACTTCGCGTTGGTTGATCAGGCATTTTTGGCTCTCATGGACAAATTCAATTGGGTCTTCAATGGTCAGGATGTGAGCGAACTCGTTGTTGTTGATGAAGTCGATCATGGCCGCTAGGGTAGTAGACTTGCCCGAGCCGGTAGGGCCGGTCACTAAGACCAGACCGCGCGGTTTTTTGCACAGTTCCTCGAAAAACTTGGGGGCTTTTAAATCTTCTAAGGTCAAAACTTTTGATGGAATAGTCCGAAACACGCCGGCGGCCCCGCGCTCCTGGTTGAAAGCGTTCACCCGAAACCGAGCTACGCCGGGCAGTTCAAAAGAAAAATCGGTTTCTAAAAATTCCTCGTAATCGCGGCGCTGCTTGTCGTTCATGATGTCGTAAATCAGCGCGTGGACTTCTTTATGCGCCAAGGCCGCCACGTTAATGCGGCGGATGTCGCCGTCCACCCGTATCATCGGCGGCAAGCCAGCCGACAAGTGTAAATCTGAGGCTTTGTTTTTAACGGAAAAAGCCAACAATTCGGTAATGTCCATAATAATTCCCTAGTGACGTTTTGCGGTGAGTGCCTACCGGTTTGGCCCGCCAACAGCGGCGAGCCGTAAGCCTTGAATAAAGTAGACTACTCTGCGCCCTTTACTTTAAAATTTTGAGGCTATTTTTTTAGGTTCGGTTAGGCTTAATACACCGTTACGCTAAGGCTTAAAATGCACCGCTTACGCTGAAACCGCAACCCTTACCATGATTAAAGCCAATTTAAACCGCGTTCGCCAACAAATCCTTCGGCTTGAACAAGCCGCTCAGCGTCAGCCCGGATCGGTGGTGTTGCTGGCGGTCAGCAAAACCCAGTCGGCCAGTGCCATTGCCGAGGCTTATCAGGCCGGGCAACGCCATTTTGGGGAAAACTATGTGCAAGAGGCCATTGCCAAACAGCGGGAGCTGGCGGCGTTTGCTATCACTTGGCATTTTATTGGCCCTATCCAATCCAACAAAACCCGCCTGATTGCAGAAAATTTTTCCTGGGTGCACAGTGTCGACAGCCTAAAAATTGCCCACCGCTTGAGCGCACAACGCCCTAGGCACCTGCCGCCGCTGCAGGTCTGTTTGCAAGTGAATGTCAGCGAAGAAGCCAGCAAATCCGGGATACTGTTGGACGCTTTGCGCCATCATTGTGAACAGCTGCTCGGCCTGCCCGGCATTGTTTTGCGGGGGGTGATGGCGATACCGGTTCCGGCTACGGATTTGGCCAAACAGCGTGAGCCTTACCAGAAGCTCCATGCAGCCGTTGCAGGGTTGCGGCTGCATAAGCCTCTGGACACGTTTTCCTACGGCATGAGCGGCGATCTGGAAGCCGCCATTTTGGAAGGCGCGACCACAGTCCGGGTGGGTACCGCCCTATTTGGACCTAGAGGCTAACTGCCTTGACCGTTTGTCTCGGTAAAAAAATTTTCAGCGGTTTTGAAACTGAGCTTCCCCCGAACATTCGTCTGCCAAGGGTGGCCTAAAATTAGCGTTACTAGAAAACGGCCGCCTTCGACCCTCGGCTACCGGTCGCCCGTTCAGTTTCTGGAAAACTGAATCAGAGAGCAACATCAGGAAAAACCGGTAGCATGAAACCCACTCTTTGGCAGAGAACGGCAACAGGAAGCCAAAAACATCAATATCACGATTACACGATTAAAAGCGTGGACTAGAAAGGAACTGAACGATTGTACTGATAGCCCGTCTGGGCGAGCTGTCTCGCAGTGAAGAGCTTCAAGCCAAACTGTGCAAGATCGCCCCGAGATGTAGACCGCTTCTGGCTGGCGATTGGGCTAGTCGATGAACACAATCATGCAGACGGCCCCTATTATTTGCAGAACCCATTTACGCAAGAACCGGATTTTGGCATTGCCAGTGTCAATTATGACCTCAAGGATTTGCTTTCGCGTGCTACTCGGTATTATTTGCAATAAAAGTAAGCTGGCATTACAGTAAGGATGCTTTACATAACTCACGGAGAGCGGCATGTCTCAGTTAGCAAAAATCAGCAGTAAAGGCCAGGTGACTGTTCCAGTCGATGTCCGAAAAAAACTCCATTTGCAAACAGGCGACACCATCGTCTGGGAAACCAGCGATGATGGCCGCATCTGGGTGCGTCGCATTGAACCTTTAGATATCGATTATCTCAGCGCCGTCAGCGGTACCCTGTCAGAATGGAACAGCGAAGCAGACGATGCGGCCTATCGTGATTTATAAGCGTTATGCGGTTGTCAAAATCCCCTTTCCCTTCACCAACCGACAAGCCACCAAAAACCGTCCTGCCTTGGTGTTATCAGATGAAAACACCTTCAATGCCATGATCGGCCATACGGTCATGGCGATGATTACCAGCGCCAAGCATTCGGATTGGCCGCTTGACACCGTCATCCAAGATCTAGACGCTATCGGTCTGAACGCACCGTCCAAAATCCGTTTTAAGTTATTTACCTTGGATAATCGGCTGATTTTGGGACATTTGGGCCAACTGACACCGAGGGATCAGGACGCATTCGAAGCGCATCTGAAGCAGCTTTTATCTCTATAACTATTGCCAAACCAAGAAATAACCCTGAATGAGCACATAAAGTGCCCAAAAAGTTGAATGAATTGAATGAAGCCGATCTACCGCCTTCAACGCGAACTAACGGCAGCAGTTTTGTTGAATTCTGGCAATCAATCCCACCGATTGAATCATCAAAAACACCGCTCGATGACAGCCAAGCCGACGTGCTGTTGGCGGAAACGGCGGGGGCTTGGGGAAAACGCTCTTTGGATGAAATCGGGGCGATGATCGCCGAGCAACGTCGCCAAGATTGGCGAGAAGAAGAAATCATGTGTCTGGTTTACGACAGCGGAGTTTTATGCCCCCCATAAAAAGGGGTAATGGTAAAAATCAAGTGATAAATTCAAATTAAAACCGGTTGCCGCGCGTTCCCGGCGTTCCTCACTGTTTGCCAACCTAGCCTGGCTTCAGTTGCACAAACTCTCACAGGGTACGCCGTCCCGGTTGCGATCCAGACGCAGCAAGCCGCACTGCTTTAGGTATTGTTTGGCTTCTGCGCACGAAGTCATCTCCTTGCAATAACGCTTTCTGCCACAAGAGGGACGAGGCGCGTTAAGTGCCCGGTGCGCGGTTTTTTTGGCTTTATTACCCCGGCGTCCGTATTGCCACGGCGGGGTAGGATTGCGTTCTGCCCACAACCCACGCCTGTCTCGCCGGGCGGATTCTTCAATCTGTAGCAAGGTTGAGTCGTGCAGGTATTGCCGGTACGCCCAGGCCATGCCCAACCGGAGTTGTTCTCGGCTGGCATCAAGAGCACCCACCCAGACCGTGCCGACTAGACGGCCATACCGATCCTTATCCTCTTGCACAACCCTAACTTTTTTATTGAAAAGCAGACCCGACAAGGTGTGCTTAGCTTGCTGACCAAAAGCCTGGCCCAGTTCAGGGGCGTCAATTTGCGCCAAGCGGACTTTGATCGATTCCCGGCCCCGCGTGAGCAAGGTCAGCGTATCGCCATCGTGCACGGCGACGACTTGGCCCTCAATGGATTTTGCCGCCGCAAAATTGACCAAACCGAAAAGCATTCCTAGCAGCAGCCACGCGGTATAGCCTAGGTTTGCTATTTTTGCATTGGCCATTTTAAGGTCGCCTGTCTGTCGTATGGTTGAAGTTCGTACCCGCCCTAAGCCAAACGGGCCGGCCTTTTGCCTTGATTGCCGGGTTGGCTGTATCATGTGGCCTGAACATTTTTTATTTTTTCAGGTAGCCATGCTAGACCCCCGCCTATTTAGAACCGAACTCGATAGTATCGCCGCCCAACTGGGCCGTCGCGGCTTCATGGTTGATACCGCCGCCTATGCCAGTTTAGAAGCCCGGCGCAAAACCATTCAAGTTAAAACCCAAGACCTGCAAAACGAGCGCAACAGCCGCTCCAAAGCCATTGGCCAGGCCAAGGCCCAAGGCGAGGACAGTGCACCGTTACTGGCACAGGTGCAGCATTTAGGCGAGGCCTTGAAAGCCGCCGAAGCCGAACTGGCAGACATCCAAACCGCCTTGAACGCGTTGATGGAAGGCATTCCCAACATCCTCGACGCAGCGGTGCCAGACGGCAAAGACGAAACCGCCAATATCGAAATGCACCGCTGGGGCGAGCGGCCGGCATTCGGTTTTACCGCGAAAGACCATGTCGATTTAGGTGCAAAACTAGGCATGAATTTTGAGCTGGGCGCGAAAATCGCCGGCAGCCGCTTTGTCGTGTTAACAGGCGTGTTAGCGCGCCTGCAACGGGCCTTAATCCAATTCATGCTCGACACCCACACCGAACAACACGGCTACTGCGAGACCTATGTGCCGTTCTTGGTTAATGCCGAGAGCCTGTACGGCACCGGGCAATTGCCGAAATTTGAGGCCGATTTGTTCAAAACCCTCGCTGACCCGCCATTGTACTTGATTCCAACCGCCGAAGTGCCGGTCACTAACAGGGTCCGCGATGTGATTGTCGATGCCCAAGACCTGCCGCTGAAATTCGTCTGCCACAGCCCGTGCTTTCGCAGCGAGGCAGGCGCGTATGGGCGCGACGTGCGCGGCATGATCCGCCAGCACCAGTTTGAAAAAGTCGAGATCGTGCAAATTGTCCGACCAAAAGATTCCGCGCAGGCGCACGAGGCATTGACCCGCGACGCCGAAACTATTTTAGAAAAATTGGCATTGCCGTACCGCCGGATGCTGCTGTGTGCCGGCGATACCGGTTTTTCATCCAGCAAAACCTACGATTTAGAAGTTTGGCTGCCCGGCCAAAATACCTACCGGGAGATTTCATCTTGCAGCAATTTCAAAGACTTTCAAGCCCGTCGCCTGCAAGCCCGCTGGCGCAACCCGGAAACCGGCAAGCCGGAACTGCTGCATACCCTGAACGGCTCCGGTCTGGCCGTCGGCAGGACACTGATCGCCATTTTAGAAAACTATCAAAATGCCGACGGCCGTATCCGTATCCCGGCTGCCTTAAAACCGTATCTAAGCGGTTTGGATGTTATCGGGTAGCCAAAAAAGCCATTTCACCCATCACGAGAAGTTCGCCATGACCAACCCAACAAAAATAACAAAAAATCTAATGCTGCTGGCGTTCTTGGCAATGCCCATGCTGACAAATGCTGAAGAATCCCCGGTTGCAAGCCTTGTGCTGCAAGCAGCCGGACAAGGCGATGTTAAATCACAAGCTAAACTTGGTGCGATGTACCTGTTAGGCCAAGGCCTAGAAAAAGACGAGCAAAAAGCCGCCGCATGGTTTTTGAAAGCCGCACAACAAGGTCATCTGCAGTCGCAAGCCATCGTAGCGGCCCTTTATGACAGCGGCCGGGGTTTTAGCAACGATGTGAAAGCGGCTACCCAGTGGTATGAGAAAGCCGCCGCCCAAGGCCATGCCCCATCCCTGGCTATCTTGGGCAAAAATGCGGTCGCGAAGGGCGGCGTGGCATTTAGCTACCAGTCCATGCGCTTGCGGGCCAGCCAGCAAATTCCCGAAGAATACGCCAAACAACTGTTACTCAGCCGATAAGCCACCATGACCACCACCCGTTTCGCCCCCAGTCCCACCGGCTACCTGCATGTCGGTGGTGCCCGCACCGCGCTGTTTTCTTGGCTGTACGCCCGCAAGCACGGCGGCAACTTTATTTTACGAATTGAAGACACCGATTTAGAGCGCTCCACGCAAGCATCGGTGAACGCCATTTTGGAAGGCATGACCTGGCTGGGCTTAGATTACGACCAAGGCCCGTTTTACCAAAGCCACCGTTTTGACCGCTACCACGCCGTCATCCGGCAATTGCTCGACCAAGGCGATGCCTATTACTGCTATTGCAGCAAAGAAGCATTGGAACAACTGCGTAACGAGCAAATGGCGAACAAAGAAAAACCGCGTTATGACGGGCGTTGTCGGGATTCCGGGCCCTTGCAAGAAGGCCGTGCGGCAGTGGTGCGTTTTAAGAATCCGACTGACGGCGTAGTGGTCATCCCCGACTTGGTCAAAGGCAACATCAGCGTTGCCAACAAGGAGCTGGACGATCTGATTATCGCCCGCGCCGACGGCACGCCGACCTACAACCTGACCGTGGTGGTCGATGACATGGACATGGGCGTCACCCACGTCATCCGGGGCGACGACCATATCAACAACACACCACGGCAAATGAACATCCTGAAGGCACTGGGCGCACCGATACCCCATTACGCCCATCTGCCCATGATTTTGGGTGCTGACGGCACCCGGTTATCGAAACGACACGGCGCAGTCAGCGTCATGCAGTTCCGCGATGAGGGCTATTTGCCGGAAGCCTTGCTGAATTACCTGGTGCGCTTAGGCTGGTCGCACGGCGACCAAGAAATTTTTTCAGTCGATGAAATGGTCAGTTACTTTGATTTAGCAAACGTCAATGCGTCCGCCTCGGCGTTCAACAAAGACAAGCTGCTGTGGCTGAACCACCAGTACCTCATGACCGGCAACCCGCACCACATCGCCCGGCATTTGAGTTGGCATGTGGGGCAACTGGGCATAGACCCGACCACAGGCCCGGAATTGGCCGATGTGGTAGTGGCGTTCCGTGAACGCTGCAAAACCCTAGTGGAAATGGCCACTGCCTGCCGATATTTTTATCAAGATTTTGCCCACTACGACGAAAAATCGGTAAAAAAGCATTTCAACCCGGAAGCAGCGGAAATCTTAAGCCATCTGCAGGGGCGGTTCGAAGCTGTGCCGAATTGGGCCGGCGAAACCGCGCACCAAAGCGTCGTCGAGCTTGCCGAAACCTTAGGCTTGGCTATGGGCAAAGTCGCCCAACCGTTGCGGGTTGCTGTCTGTGGCACGGCCGTCTCCCCCGGTATTGATGTCACCTTAGCGTTGTTGGGCCAGGAAAAAACGCTGGCGCGTATTCGGCGAGCACTGGCCACCATTAAAGACATGCATTAAAAAAAACTGGACAAGCCCTGCAAATGCTGTACAATGCCGGTTCTTTATCGGGGCCATAGCTCAGCTGGGAGAGCGCTTGCATGGCATGCAAGAGGTCAGCGGTTCGATCCCGCTTGGCTCCACCAATAGCAGTTCCAACAATCAGCTAGT
>DBNW01000080.1 GCA_002299425.1 Methylococcaceae bacterium UBA662
GATAACTTTTTTGCTTTAGGTGGCGATTCTATTCTGTCGCTGCAAGTCATTAGCCGTGCCCGCCAGCAAGGGTGGTTGTTAACGCCTAAAGATTTATTCCGTCATCAAACCATTGCCCGTTTAGCCAGTGTGGCCGTTGCGGTTGAAACCGGTCACGCGCTTGCTGATGAGAAACCTGACGGTGAGGCGTTGTTAACGCCCATACAACAAAACTTTTTTGCCAGCCAGTTAGCACAGCCGAATCATTGGAATCAATCGGTGTTATTAACCACAGCACAGCCGTTGCCGGTTGCGCTGTTACGGTCAGTGCTGCAAACGTGGTTGCATCATCACGACGCATTCCGCTTGCGTTTTGTTTATCAGGAAAACCGGTGGCAGCAGTTTTATGCCGAGACAGAAACGGTAGAGCGCGTGTTGAGTCGGCAATTTGCCAGCACGCCGGCAGCGGTTACGGACATTGCCGAGCAAACGCAACGTAGCCTGAATTTGACCGAAGGGCCGTTGTTGCGCGTGGTGCTTATCGAAGTGGCCGATGACGGGTATCGGTTGTTGTTAGTGGCACACCATTTGATCGTAGACGGCGTGTCTTGGCGAGTCTTGTTGGCTGATTTTAAACAGCTTTACGACCAAGCCTGTGCTGGGCAGGCGTTGAGCTTGCCGTCGAAAACGGCCAGTTATAAAACATGGGGATTGGCCTTAGCGAAGGCGGCGGCGGGCTTTCAAGCCCATCTGCCGTATTGGCAAGCGCAAACGGCTGCGGTGTATGCACTGTCTGAGAATGCCGGTGTCGGCCTAGGCCAAGCCCGTGATGCACAAACGCAGCGTTTTACCTTCAGTCAGGAATTCACTCAAACCTGGTTGCAGCAATCCGGCCGTGCCTACCGCAATACCCCGGTGGACCTGTTGCTGACCGCTTTAGCCCGGGTGGTCAGCCTTAGGGCAGGCCAAAGCGCACTGAGCGTCGAGTTAGAAGGGCATGGCCGAGAGGCTGACATCAACGTCGATGTTAGCCGCACGGTAGGCTGGTTTACCAGTGTGTTTCCGGTGTTGTTAACGCCTCATGCCGAACCTGCCGCAGCCCTTAAAGCCATTAAGGAACAACTGCGGCAAATTCCGGTGCGTGGCTTGAGTTTTGGTGTACTGGCGTATTTAGGGGATGCACAAACCCAAGCACAGTTGCAAGCCTTGCCGACACCACGAGTCGGCTTTAATTACCTGGGCAGTTTTGAACAAACGTTTGCCAGCGATGGGTTGTTCGCCCTAGACACCAGCCCACGCGGCGCCGAGCTGGCCGATGAGGCACCACTGACGTACGAATTGGAAATCAACGCCCATGTATCCGACGGTTGTTTAACCCTGGCCTGGACCTACTCCCCGCAGCGTTTTACCCACGCAACCCTAGCCGAATGGATGACGCTGTACGCACAGGATGTGCATCTGTTACTGCATCATGCCAGCCAAGATAATCCGGTATTGACCCCGAGCGACGTGCCGTTAACGGCGTTAAGCCAAGCGCAATTGGACGTGCTGCCGTTTCCGGCGGAGCACATTGAGACACTGTATCCGCTAACGCCCATGCAGCAAGGCATGGTGTTCCAATGCGTATACGAGGGGAATCCGGCGACGTATGTGACAGTATTTGAGCTGACCGTGCACGGCTTAGATGCTGCCCGCTTTGCAACAGCCTGGGCACAAGCGTGCCGCCGTCACGCCGTGTTACGCACGGGTTTTTGGCTGTCTGGCGATAGCGAGCAGCCGTTGCAAGTGGTTTATAAGCAAATCGAGCTGCCGCTGGCCGTTTACGATTGGCGCGGTTTTAGCGATGTGCCGCAGCGTTTGGCACAACTGCGCGACACCTTAACCGAGCAGGGTTTAGCCGTCACCGCCATGCCTTTGTTCAAGCTGGTGTTGGTGGCCATCGACGATAAAACCTATCGCTGGTTTTGGTTAAGCCACCATTTATTGCTGGACGGCTGGAGCAGTGCCCGGCTATTGACCGAGGTGTTGCAGCATTATCACGGACAAACAGTAGCGGCGAAAACGGGTGATTTTTCCGATTACATCGCCTGGCTTGGCCGACGCTGCCCGGACGCGGCGAAAACCTATTGGTGCCAGTACATTAAGCCGCTGGAAGCGGCAACGCGTTTGGCGGATGCGCTGCCCTGTGATACGCCAGTGACTGGCCATGCCGTAGTCGCATTGGCACTCAGTCACGCTGAATGTGCCGCGCTTAACGCCTTTGCCAAGCAACACGCCTTCACCGTAAACACGCTGGTGCAAGCGGCATGGCTGTTGGTGCTAAAGCGCTACACCGGACAATCCACCCTGGCAGTAGGCATTACCGTGTCCGGTCGGCCTGCGGAGCTGTTCGGCGCAGATACTTGGCTGGGCTTGTTTATCAACACCGTGCCGTTGGTGCAACGGCTGGAGTCGAGGCAAACCGTGGTCGATTTTCTGGCCGATTTACAGCGCAGCAATGTAGCCCTGCGCGATTTTGACTACACGCCGTTAGTGGATATTCAGCGTTGGTGGGGGCAGGGCGGCGCAGCCTTATTCGATACCTTGCTGGTATTTGAAAATTATCCGGTGGCTGCCGTGTTGCAAACACAAGACAGCTTGGTGTTCAGTGACGAAAGCCAACACGAGCAAGCCTATTACCCGTTGACTTTGGCGATTAATGCGGGTGAAAAATTAACCGTGTTGTTTGATTACGACCAAAGCGCGTTTACCGCCAAAACGGTAAACCGCCTAGCCGCGTTGTTTAAAGCCTTTTTAAGCCAGCTAGTGGCCAACCCCGAGCAATGTTTGGCCCACTTACCCGGGTTGCCTGAGACAACCACGCCGGCGCTATGGCATGGCCGCAGCCATTACCCGTCCCG
>DBNW01000033.1 GCA_002299425.1 Methylococcaceae bacterium UBA662
TAGCAAGCGGCGTCGGCTTCTTTCAATAAATTGACCGCCGTCCCGCTGGTGTCGTTAATGATCGAAACGCCGATGCTGACGCCGACCGCAAATTGCCGGTTTTCCCAAGCAAAGCGGAAATCGCCTAAGGCATCGCGCAATTTTTCACAGGCAATGCTCGCTTCATGGGCGTTGCAGTCGTACATCAATATGCCGAACTCGTCACCGCCTAAACGGGCGATAAAGTCGTGCCGCCTGATGTGTTTTTTTAACAAGTCAGCAATTTGTCGGAGCATTTCATCGCCGGCTAAGTGCCCACAGGTGTCGTTGACGATTTTAAACTGGTCTAGGTCTAAATAGCACAGAACGTGTTCGGTCGCATCGACACGCACCTGGGCTACGGCTTCCTGCACCGCTCGATCAAATTCAGTCCGGTTAGCCAGGCCGGTCAGGCTGTCATGGCTGGCTTGGTAGGCGATTTGCGCGTTAAGGGCGTGGGTTTCGGTGACATCTTCGCAAACCAACAACACACTAGGTTGTTGCAGATCGTTTTCCGTTAGCCGTGCTGCCGCCCTTACCCAAATAATGCGGCCGTTATGGCAAACTTGCCGCAGTTCTTGCTTCAACACCGACAGCGGGTTAGCCAGGCAATCCGCAAGCAATGCCGTGGTTAATGGCAAGTCGTTCGGGTGGATAAAGTCAAAAATACTGCATTCCTGCAAGTCATCAACGGTTAGGCCTAGGTGCTGCGCCGAGGTTTTGTTGGCCGACAGAATGCTCCCGGTTATCGACAAGTTGAACACCATAATCGGGTTGTCGTCGTACAGGGCCAAATAGCGGTTTTTGGCCCTGGTTAAGGCCTGGTTTTGCGCCTGCACCGTAGCGATTAAGTCATTGAAGGCATCTACCAGCAGGCCCAGTTCATCATTGTGGAATTTAGCGGCTCGTAGCGCGTAGTCACGGGTGCTAATGATGACTTTGACTGTATTGGCCAATTGTTTAACCGGCAAGGAAATGAGCCGGATCAAAGGTGAGAACAGAAAAAATACGGTGGCAAAAATAGCCGTCAGCACCAGGAATATCAGCCCGGTAAAGTTAAGTTTTTGCCAGTAAGCTAAGCTGAAATCGGCCAAAATCAGCACCGTACCGACCTTGTCCTGTTTGTCTTTTATAGTTTGCACCACCTTCAGCGTGTTGCCGACAAAGCCGCCGCTTACAGGGTTCAGTCGCTTAGGACATACCCAGAGCGTATCGGGGTGGCGGTGCAATTGGGCAAACACCCGGCCTTTAGCATCGTAAAGGCAGGCGTTTTTGACCGCCGTCTGCACATTCAGGACGCTGAGGTTTTCCTTGGCTAAATCGGTGTCGTAAAACAGCAAAGCCGCCGTGCTGCGGTTGCCAATCAAAGTGGCCAGGCTGTTTAAGTCGGCCTCGGCATTTTTTCTAAATTCACGCGTTTCCATGGCAAACAGAATAATTCCGGCTGTCATAAGAGCCATCGCACTGGGAAACAAAATCGTAAACAACAGCTTGTTTTTAATTGACAGGTTCCGAACAAAAGCGAAGATCATGGAGACTCCTGCGCAATGATCTCAGCGACTTCGAGCAGCTTGGCACTGATTTTGATCTGGCTGTTTTGGACCGCCGTTAAATTGATCAACAGCTTAATGCGGCCTCCGCGCTGGATAAACTCAACCATACCTCCGGTCTCGGCAAAATTAACCCGTTCCCCAACCGTTAAGGTGGCCTGTGCAGAAATCAACGGCGAGGCCGGAGTAGCGGAAAAAAGGATATGGCAGAGACTAGGGGCGATGCCGTCATTCGGGCCGACGTGCTCACGCACACGGAACACTTTGATGGGCCGGGACAGCACTGTCCGTTGCTCAATCGGGTCTATCAGGTTGCCGAATGGGTCGTCCCCGACAATGCACACATTAAACGTCGGGGAGCTGTCGGTCGGCCAGGTGATAAACCGAGTGAAGTTGTAAAGGTAGGCCGCTTTTATTTTGTATTCGTTAGAGTCTTCAAGCGCAAGCACTCGCAGCGACCAGGCCAGGAAAACCAGACCCACGGCCAGCCAGATAGTAACGCGGCCACCAGCGGATTTAACAAAAAGGTGGCTTGGGGTGTGGTGGGAAAGCACGCTGGGGGTGTGTTCGCTCCGAACTTGGCAGGGCGGTGGGCCTAATGCCGGCAGGTAAAAAATGTTTTCAATACCCGAATCAGATAATGGTGGTCCCATACCCCGGCACTCTCCCTGATGCTGTGCATGGCCCACAGGGGGCTGCCAACATCAACCGATCGGATGCCTAGTTTTGCGGCAGTGATGGGACCGATGGTGCTGCCGCAGGGCATGTCGCAGCGGTGAGCGTAGTATTGATAGGGGACTTCGGCGTACTGACACCAGTTAGCAAAAAGTGCCGATGAAACACTCTCGGAGCTGTACCTTTGGCCGGCGTGGGTTTTTATCACCACGCCGTTGTTGACGACAACCTTATGGTTTTCATCAAAAGCCAGGGGAAAGTTAGGCTGGTAGGCATGAGCCATGTCGGCACTGATGAAAAAGCTACGCGCTCGCATCTGTTGATACGCTTGTTTGCCCGCGTCGGTGGCTTCGGCAATTGTGCTCAATACGTCGGGCAAAAAATTGCTGTCCGCACCTTTTGCACTTTCGCTGCCGACTTCTTCATGGTCGAAAAAGGCGCACACCAACGTGGCCTCGGGTGCCAAAACGGAGCACTCCAACAAAGCCGACAAGCCCGCGTGGCAGGAGGCTAAATTATCCAGTTGGCTATCGGCAATGAACTCTTGCTGGCCGCCCCAAAACACGCCTTTTTGGGTGTCATACACGTTTAAGTCCCAAGACAGAAGGGTTTCAGCCTTGATACCGAAGTGCCGTTGCAACAACTCAGCAAAATACAGTGCGGGCAACTGCTTTTCTACGGCAGCCGCTAACAACAACGGCAATTCGCTGTGTTTTTGCAATTTAAGGCCGTCGTCATTGACAGTGCGGTTCAAGTGTATGGGTAAATTAGGTAGCCTGAGTAGGGCCTGGTCGAACCGAACCAGGCAGGTTGTTACGCCACCTTGGTGGTTTTTATGGCTGATTCGTCCAGCCAGGCTTAAATCCCGGTCGGTAAATGTTGCTAAGATGGGGCTGCCATAAATATCGACGTTAAGCCTTATCCAGTTTTCTGCAATCCCTGCCGCATTCGGCTTAAGGCGCAAGCCCGGGGAGTCGGTATGGGCACCGACTATTTTAAAACCCGTGTCTGTCAGAGAGCGGCTACCCAAAACAAAAATAATGATCGAAGAGTCATCCCGGACAACGTAATAACGCCCGCCCGGTTGCAATGGCCAACACGCCGTTTCCTCCAGGTGGGTAAAATTTAGGCTTGCTAGGCGTTGCTTAAGGGTGGCAATGGCATGCCAAGGGCTGGGGCTGGCATCAATGAAATCGAGCAGATCTTGAGCCTGTGTTGTTGCTGCGCTCATGAGGGCTGCAAGTCTAAGGCGGCAGAATTGATACAGTAACGCAGTCCGGTCGGCTCGGGTCCGTCGCTAAAAACATGGCCTAAATGCGAGCCGCAGGTTGTGCAGGCTACCTCAATCCGGCGCATACCGTGGCGGGTGTCGAGATGTTCGGTGATAGAGCCAGCCGCCATGGCGGCCCAGAAACTGGGCCAGCCGGAACCGGAATCGTATTTGGTCGCCGAATTGAACAAGGCCGCGCCACAACAGACACAACGGTAGATACCCGGTGTCTTGCAATCCGTGTATTGGCCGGTAAACGCAGGTTCCGTGCCTTTAAGTCGGCAAATGGCAAATTGCTCTGGAGTGAGTTTATCTTGCCAGCCTTGCAAATCGCCGTTGCCGCCACCGCCCGCCATTGTCACACTCCCGCCAATTAGAGCTGCTATTCTACATCCAGACACACCGCAACCAAAAAACTCTTTGCCCTCAGTTACCAGTGCGTCACAGCTTTTCTGGTGTCCTTTAAGAAATCCATTGCATGTCTACTAACGTTTTGTAAAAATTAAACTCTTTTTTAACCTGCTTTTGGAGAAACGTGGATTATGCAGATTTTTTCAACCGTAATCGGCCGTTGGGTCGGTCTGGCGTTGCCTTTGGCATTGGCGGCTTGCGCCACCGAAAAGCCGCCGGTGGCTACGGCTCTCCCGGTCACCCCGGTGTTGTCATCGGATGCCATCTTGCGGCAAAGCCAAGGCATGGCCCATCTTAGCGAACGCCTGAAAACCGGCGAAAGTATGATCGAACAAGGTAACGCGACGGTGCGGGAAGGTCAGACCAAAATCGACGAGGGCAACCGCCTGATTGATGAGGGTAGAAAAATCAAGCGCGAAGCCGAAGACAGCTACCGTAACATCAGGAACTAAGCCTGGAAACCCAGGTGTCCTCAGCCTTAAGAAGCCGCCCATTTGAGCAACCAAAACGGCTGTCAGGTGCCTTAAAACTGACCGTGCCGGGACTTGAATGGGACCAGCCTAGCGGCCCTTAACCAACCGGCAACACTGCCCGCACACACCGCCCATGCTGAAATACCTTGTTCCACTGCTCGCATTCCTAGTTCTTGCAGTGTTCCTCGCTGTGGGTCTAGGCCTTAATCCTCGGGACATTCCCTCGCCATTAATCGGTAAGCCGGCGCCGCAGTTTTCCGCCCCAACACTGCACGATCCTACAGAAAACTTTTCCCCCGCCGTTCTTAAAGGCCAGGTATGGCTGTTCAATGTTTGGGCCTCTTGGTGCGTTTCGTGCCGGGGTGAGCATCCGCTGTTGAACAAACTGAAGCGGCAAAAGTCTGTACCCATCGTTGGCCTTAACTACAAAGACGACCCTGAAGCAGCCAAAAATTGGCTAAATCTGTTAGGCAACCCTTACACCGTCAGCGTCATGGATCAAGAAGGCCGTATCGGTATCGACTTTGGCGTTTATGGCGTACCGGAGACTTTTGTTATCGACAAACAAGGCCGCATTCGCCATAAACTCACCGGGCCGTTATCGCCGGAATTTATCGAATCCGTTTTGCTGCCCTTAGTCAGTCAACTGCAAGCAGAGCCGCAATGAAACACTTTTTGCTAACCATTTTATGGCTGCCGTTGATGGCCATGGCCGCCATCGAATCCCGCCAATTTGATACCCCCGAGCAACAAGCCGTTTATGAAAGCCTGACCAACGAGCTGCGCTGTCTGGTTTGTCAAAACCAGACCATCGCCGACTCCAATGCCGAATTGGCCGGCGATTTGCGTCGGCAAGTCTACGAAATGCTCGAACAAGGCCGCTCCCGTGACGAAATTGTGCAGTTCATGACCGACCGTTACGGCGATTTTGTGTTGTACAACCCGCCGTTAAAAACCCAAACGCTGCTGTTGTGGTGGGGCCCTGGGCTTTTTTTGTTGGCTGGCATCGGTGCGGCGGTTTGGGTTATCCGGCGCAAAAAATCCGTTACACGCCCTGAAACAGATCCCGCACAAACCGAAAAACTGGCGCAAATCCGCCGTTTGATGGACACCGGTGAGCAGTCTTGATCTTTTATTTTTTGCTTTTTGCCGGGCTGATGGTGGCGGTGGCCTTGGCGATCATTCTGCCGCCGCTGTGGCGGCAACCCCCTATCCTCGACGACGATGCCGACGAACGCAACCTGACTATCGCTAGGCAACGTCTCCGTGAATTGGACGACTGTGTGCAGGCAGGTGCGTTAAGCCAAGCGGATTACGCCAGCCAGCGCAGCGAGCTGGAACTGACCTTAAGCGACGATTTAGCCGTCGGCAAACCCCCATCGGCAAAACCGGCCGGGCGTTGGCTGGCCTATTGCTTGGTTCTGGCAATACCGCTGGTGTCTGCTGGTTTATACGCCCAGCTTGGCCATTTCCAAGCTATTGAGCCTACCCCGGCAATGCTCGGCAGTCCAGCCAGTACGCCGAGCCTAGCCGACATCGAAAACATGGTTGGCAAACTGGCACTGCGGATGCAGGCTAACCCTGACGACAGCCAAGGCTGGCTCATGCTGGGTAAATCCTACAAACACTTGCAGCAACACGCCAAAGCGGCGGAGGCATTCAGACAGGCTTACCGGCTGTTAGGCGAGCAAGCAGATGTTTTATTGTTGTACGCTGACGCACTGGCTTTGGTCAATAACGGGCAATTAGCGGGTGAGCCGGCCGACTTAATCGCCAAGGCGCTCAAACTAGAACCGCAGAACGCCTCGGCCCTGTGGCTGGCGGGTATGGCCAAAGCACAGGCGGGTGACAGCACCGCCGCTGCCGGCATTTGGCAGAAATTGGCGGGTTTATTGCCGCCCGGCTCGCCAGAGCAACAGGAAGTGCACGGTTTGTTAGCGCAAATCGGAGCAGCACCCAACACGGCAAGCCCTGCATCTGAGGCGCAAACCAGACAGGCCGCCAGCATCCGCATCCACGTCAGCCTAGCACCCGAGCTAAGAAACAGATCCCGGCCCGGTGACAGTGTTTTTATTTATGCCCAGGCGTTATCCGGCGCAAAAATGCCGCTGGCCATCGTCCACAAGACCGTCGCCAACCTGCCGCTGACGGTCACGCTGTCCGACGCCCAAGCCATGATGCCGCACCTGAAATTGTCCAATTTTGCTGAAGTCAAGCTGTTAGCGCGAGTCACTCAATCCGGTGCCGCCGCTGCTCAAGCGGGTGATTTGTTAGGGAGCATCGACGTTGTGGCGGTCACCGATAAAACCCCGCACACGCTAGTGATCGACACGGTCGTCGAATGACTGACCAAGGCTTTCATTTCAATCCTCAACTGATTCGCCGTTACAACAAGGCCGGGCCGCGCTACACCTCGTACCCGACCGCTCTGGAACTGCACGACGGCTTCAGCGAGCGCGATTATCGCCGGCATATTGTGCAATCGAACGCCGCCGGCGGGCCCTTGTCGCTGTATTTTCACATCCCCTTCTGCGATACGGTGTGTTTTTATTGCGCCTGCAACAAAATCATCACCAAAAACCGCAGTCACGTCGAACCGTACCTTGACCATTTGTGCCGGGAAATCGCTCTGCAAGGCGATTTGTTCAGCCGTGGCCGGAGCGTCGAACAAATGCACTGGGGCGGCGGCTCGCCGACATTTTTAAGCTTTCCGCAAAGCCAACGCCTGATGGCCGTCACCCGCGAGCATTTCAGCCTGCTGGATGACGACAGCGGCGATTATTCGATAGAAATCGACCCGCGCGAAACTCACGACGACACGCTGGCGCAGTTGCGGAGCTTGGGCTTTAACCGCGTCAGTTTGGGCGTGCAAGATTTTGACCCCGACGTTCAGCGGGCGGTCAACCGCAGCCAAAGCGAAGCGCAAACCTTCGCTGTGTTAGCAGCGGCTCGGCGCGAGGGCTTCCGCTCCACCAATGTCGATTTGATCTACGGCCTGCCGCTGCAAACGGTAGAAAGCTTCGCCGTCACTTTAGACACACTGATCGCCGCCGCCCCAGACCGCTTCTCGATTTTTAACTACGCGCACCTGCCCAGCCGGTTCAAGACTCAGCGGCAAATCAACGAGGCCGACTTGCCCGACGCGGAAACCAAACTGGCTATTCTGCACAGTGCCACCGGCAAATTGGCCGCCGCCGGTTTCGTGTTCATCGGCATGGACCATTTCGCCAAACCGGACGACCCGCTCGCCATCGCCCAGCGCGATGGCCGCCTGCACCGCAATTTTCAAGGCTATTCCAGCCATGCCGATTGCGATTTGGTGGGCTTGGGCATCACCTCGATAGGGAAGGTAGGCGATGCCTACCTGCAGAACGCTAAAGAACTAAAGCAGTACGGCAGGCTTATTCAGCAAGGCCAATTGCCCGTTTGCAAAGGCGTGGCTTTGAATGATGACGATAGGCTGCGCCGTGCGGTGATAACGCAGCTCATTTGCCATTTTGAGCTTGATTTTGCCACCATTGAGCAACAATTTAGCATCCGCTTCGGGCAGTATTTCGCCGCGGAATTAATGGCATTGCAGCCTATGCAGGATGACGGTCTGCTGGCCGTTGCTAATGCTGGCATCACAGTCACCCCGACAGGGCGCTTGCTGATCCGCAACATCTGCATGGTGTTCGACCGCTACTTGAGGCAAAAACAACCGCAACACTTTTCCAAGGTGATCTAAGCATGGACGACAGCCGCATCATCGAGCTGGAAATAAAAGTTGCGTACCAAGACGACTTGCTGCAAATCTTGAACCAAACCGTAGCCGGGCAGCAGCAAACCATCGAACGCCTTCAAGTTACCTGTCAGTGGCTGCATGAGCGCATTAGACAGTTGTCCGAAACTGGATCTGAAAAACCCGGCAGCCCGCTTAGGCACGACATACCGCCGCATTATTGACCCCTTCGGCCAGGCACAAAAAAACCCGTCGCACGGGTCTGGGTTGGCACAATAAGGCGTCATTCTGACGGTGCGGTGAAACGGCGGTGTTCTAGTGAGTTAGACGGGAATAAAAAAAGCCTTACGCCGCAGCGTAAGGCTTGATAAATGGCGTCCCCAAGGGGGTTCGAACCCCTGTTCTCGCCGTGAAAGGGCGATGTCCTAGGCCGCTAGACGATGGGGACTAGCTGATTGTTGTAACTGCGATTGGTGGAGCCAAGCGGGATCGAA
>DBNW01000087.1 GCA_002299425.1 Methylococcaceae bacterium UBA662
AGGTCGCGGTCGGCTTCGGAATGGACGGCAACCACTTTAATACCTAATTCCCGGCAAGCCCGCAAAATGCGCAGGGCGATTTCACCGCGGTTGGCGATGACGATTTTGTCAAACATGGGTCTCCCCCTTAAAACGGGTCGTTATCATTCGATAATGAATAAAGCCTGGCCGTATTCGACGGGCTCGCCATTTTCCACCATAATTTTTTTAATGGTGCCGGTTTTATCCGATTCGATTTGGTTAAGGATTTTCATGGCTTCGATGATGCACAGGGTGTCGCCCGCTTGCACGGCGTAGCCGACATCGACAAAGGGCTTAGAGGTGGGGTTAGCAGCGCGGTAAAAGGTGCCGACCATGGGCGATTTGACGGTATGGCCTTGCATCGATTCTTCAGTGCTGGTCAGCGCGACCGGAACAGAGGGACTGGGGGCGGGTGCGGCCACTGGCGCGTAAACCTGGGGCGCGGAAGCTTTTGTATAACGGCTGATGCGTATGGTTTGCTCCCCTTCCTTAATTTCAATTTCGGCGATGTCGGATTCTTGGATGAGGTCAATCAGTTTTTTTATGTGTCGGGTGTCCATTGCTTAAGGTCTCTTTGAGCTAAAAACAGGTGGGCGGCTTGTACGGCCAATGTGTAGCCTGCGGGGCCAAATCCTGCGATCACGCCTTGGGCGATGTCAGAAAAATAAGAGTGCTTCCGAAAGGGTTCGCGCGCGTAGACGTTGGACAAATGTACTTCTATAAACGGGATTTTAGTCGCCAATAAAGCGTCCCGGATGGCAACGCTGGTATGCGTGAAGGCGGCGGGGTTGATGATGATGAAGTCAACTCCGGTTTGATAGGCCCCGTGGATGTGGTCGATGATCTGGTGTTCGGCGTTGCTTTGGTGGAATGCCAGAGTGATGCCCAACACAGTCGCTTCGTGTTCAAGCTGGGCATTGATGTCGGCTAAGGGCCGGTGGCCGTACAAGTCAGGCTCGCGCTGCCCCAGCAAATTAAGGTTAGGGCCGTTGATTAGGGTGATTGTCGCCATCTTTAAGTGCCGGTTGTAGGCTTTTTACAAGGGGTAAAAGCCCACGAATTCTACCTTTTCATGGCTGTTTGTCTATAAAACTTTGTTGGCCTCAGTATTGGCATTTTGTCGAAAGCGGTGATTGCCGTTAAACTGCTGGTCTGGCAAAAACCTAGCAATTCAGTAAACTACCCGCTTTGTACCTACAGGCCCTGCATGATGACAGCGACAGACAATGTGCATGCGCACGAAATTAAAAAATTTGGTTCCATGGCCGAACACTGGTGGGATGTCCAGGGTGAGTTCAGGACTCTACACGAAATCAACCCTCTGCGGATGGCGTTCATTAGCCGTTATGTCAATGTCGACGGCAAATCAGTGGTGGATGTCGGGTGTGGTGGCGGCATTTTGACGGAGACCCTGGCCAAGCAGGGGGCCGATGCTTTGGGCATTGATTTGAGCGAGGAGCTGATCGACATTGCCGATTTGCACAGCCTAGAGACCGGGACGGTTGTCCGTTATCAAAAAATCAGTGCCGAACAGTTGGCGGCGCAGCGGCCAGCGAGTTTCGATGTTGTTACCTGCATGGAAATGTTGGAGCATGTCCCAGACCCGGCTGCGGTTATCAACGCGTGCAGCCAATTGGTGAAACCCGGCGGGTGGGTGTTTTTTTCGACCCTGAACCGCAAGCCTAAGGCCTATCTGTTGGCCATTGTCGCTGCCGAGCATGTGCTGCACATGCTGCCTAAGGGTACGCACGAATACAGCACCTTCATCAAGCCGTCGGAGCTGTGCCAATCGGCACGACAGGCCAGCCTGCATTTGCAAGGAATGGTCGGTATTGAATACAGCCCGCTACGTAGAAAATTTCACTTGGGCAACGATATTGATGTCAATTACCTTGCCGCGTTTAGCCGCCTGGAGTGACCGCGCCCATGCCAACGCACGTTAAGCTCTCCTGTGTCTTGTTTGATTTAGATGGCACGTTGCTGGATACAGCACCGGATTTGCTGGCCTGTTTGAACCGGGCTTTACAAGTACACCACTTGATGGCGGCAGATGAAACAGTGGTCAGGCCGCTGATTTCCTATGGCGCGGCGGCCATGATAGACGCCAGCCAACCGGCTGCTTTGCCAAAAGGCCTGCACGAGGCCATTTTGACCCTGATGCTGGACCTCTACCAACAAAACATCGCCGAACACAGCCGATTTTTTCCAGGTATGCCTGAGGTTTTGGCGATGATCGAGTCCGAAGGCTTGAAATGGGGCGTGGTCACCAATAAGCGCGAACGCTTCACCCTGCCCTTGATGGCCGCCATGAATTTAACCGGCCGGGCCGCCTGCATCATCAGCGGCGATACCGCAGGCAAGCCTAAGCCGCATCCCGAGCCGATGCTCGCAGCATGTCGACAAGCCGGGGTTCTGCCTGAGCAATGCGTGTACATCGGTGATGCCCACCATGACATGGTGGCGGGTAAATCCGTCAACATGAAAACCCTAGCGGCTGTTTACGGTTACCTAAAACCCGCCGATGTCCCAGAAACTTGGGGAGCCGATGCCTTAATCGCTTCTCCAGGGCAACTGTCTGCTTGGCTGGAGTCGGCTTTATGTTGCTGACAGGTCAGGTTTTTTTGGTGACGGGTGCGGGCGGTGGTTTAGGCGGCATGGCGGCCTTAACGCTGGCCAAACAAGGTGCCCATATCATTCTGCTGGACCATGCCATCGCCAAGCTAGAAGCCGTTTATGATGCCATCACGGCGGCTAAAGCCCCGGAGCCGATTATGTACCCGTTTGATTTAGCGGGTGCCAGTGAGGCGGATTACCTCGAATTGGCGAATAAAGTCGCTGCCCGTTACGGTTCGCTGCAAGGGCTGCTGCATTCGGCGGTTGAGTTTAAAACGTTCACTCCTATGGCCATGGTCGCTACCAGCGAGTGGGGTCATAGCCTGAACGTTAACCTGAACGGCCCGTTTTTGTTGACCCGGGTGCTGTTGCCGGTGCTGCAAACAAGCCAGTACGCTTCGGTGGTGTTCACGTCCGATTCCTCTGCCCGACAGGCTCGAGCTTATGCAGGGGCTTACGGCGTTAGCAAAATAGCTCTGGAAGGCTACGCTAAAATTCTAGCCGACGAGCTGGAAGCCGGCGGCCGCATCCGGGTGAATGTGTTGCTGCCAGGGCCGGTTGACTCGCCGTTGCGAAGACGTGCTTATCCGGCGGAAGATCGGTCACAGTTGCCGGCAATCGCTGATTTAGCCCCGGTATACCGGTATCTTTTTGGGCCAAAAAGTCTGGGTGTGACCGGCCAAGTTATTGACGCACGCGATTTTTTAACAGGTACGCAAACATGACCGAACGAGAAGTTATCACGCTAACCAGAGACGTGGATATCATTACCATTCCCGATGGTGCCGTCGGCCTGCTCCGCCAAGGCGGGCAGGTCACGTTACACCAAGCGTTAGGCGACAGTTTTACGGTGATCACCGACTACGGGCATATGGTTCGGATTGCCGGCAGCGATGCCGATGCCTTGGGCAAAGAACCGCGCACGTTGCACACGCTAGTAACAGAAACCGATGCCGGAGCCATTGAGCGCAACTGTTGGGAAGTGATGAAGACGGTCTACGACCCAGAAATTCCGGTCAATATCGTCGATTTGGGCTTGGTGTACGAATGTTGGGTCGAGCCGGTAGCCGACACGCTGCACGATGTGCGTGTGCAAATGACCTTGACCGCACCCGGCTGCGGCATGGGACCTGTGATTCAGGGCGATGTGGAGCGGGGCATAAAAGCCCTGCCCGGTGTTCGAGCGGTGATGGTAGACCTGGTTTTAGACCCGCCGTGGTCCCGGGACAGAATGTCAGAAGTCGCTAAATTGCAACTGGGTCTTTTTTGACCGCTAAAAGGGGTGCTGGAAATTTTGCCGGTACGAAGGGGCGCGTGCGGTACTCCCGTTTGCGGTCGGCTATTTTGCCCTAGACAATTTCACGCTGGTTTAATGAGGTTTCTGGTTACAATGCCGGAAACAACGATCAAGCGGGTGACGAAACCCTTCACCCATCAGGTCACGAACAAGTGGGATCTGGTCGGCCATCGTGGCGGCAATAGCTTTAGCGCAGTGTTTGCCAGCCGGCACTGGCGACGGTTATTGGGTTGACCGGTGCAACCAAACACACCTCATGCCATGAATTAATTTTTCCGAGAAAACCTTTGCCCGCTACGGGAACCCATGAATATATTTTTACCTATTGGCCCGGTCATGTTGGATGTCGCGGGGCTGTATCTGACCGATGACGAGCGCGAAATCCTGAAGCACCCGAACACCGGTGCGGTCATCTTGTTTGCCCGAAACTATCAGAGTCCCGATCAAATTATTGATTTGATACGCACCCTGCGCGCCGCTCGTAAAGGCCCTCTGCTAATTGCGGTGGACCAAGAAGGCGGTCGGGTGCAACGTTTCCAAACGGGCTTTACCCGTCTGCCACCTGCGGCTTTTTATGCCCGAGCACCCGAGCTGGCCCAGTCTGCCGGTTGGTTGATGGCGGCGGAATTATTGGCAGTCGGGGTCGATTTCAGTTTTGCTCCGGTGTTAGATGTTGATTGTGGCATCAGTGAAATAATTGGCGACCGTGCGTTCGCCAGCGAAGCCACACGGGTGGCGCAACTGGCCGGCGATTTTAGAAAAGGCATGAAGGCGGCGGGCATGGCGGCGGTGGGTAAGCATTTTCCTGGCCACGGCGGGGTTGCCTTAGATTCCCACCTGACTTTACCCGAGGACACGCGCGCTTTGCAGGCATTGCAGGACAACGCTGTGCAGCCGTTCCGGCAACTGATCGGCGAAGGACTGGAGGGCATTATGCCAGCCCATGTGGTCTACCCAGCGGTAGACCCGTTACCGGCGGGGTTTTCAGCGTTTTGGCTACAACGCATTTTGCGGGGTGAGCTGGGTTTTGACGGTGCTATTTTTAGCGACGATCTCAGCATGGCTGGCGCGGCCGTAGCGGGTGATTTTCCAGAACGCGCACAGTTAGCGCAACAAGCCGGCTGCGACATGCTTCTGGTCTGCAACAACCCTGCTGCTGCGGTACAGGTTTTGCAAGCGTTGCCGATCAAGGAAAACCCAGAGCGGCAACGTCGGCTCATGGCCATGCAAAGCCAGGCCACTTACCACCGTAACCAACTGTTGCAGACCGACCAATGGCTGCATTGCTCCAGTCTTATTGACCAACTCACTGACACCCGTGCTTGAAGAACTAGAACGCATCAAAGCAAACGCAGAATTGCTCTACGACAGAACCGCCGTGGAAGCCGCCCTAGACACCATGGCCGCCGACATCAATCGGCAGTTAGCGGCGGCCAACCCGCTGGTGCTGTGTGTGGTCAACGGCGGCATCGTTGTCGCTGGCAAGCTGCTGACGCGTCTGAACATGCCGTTAAACTTGGATTCCATTAACGCCAGCCGCTACCAGAACGCAACCAATGGCGGCACCATTGCTTGGTTGGCGACGCCGGTGACGCCCTTGTCAGGCCGGACAGTACTCATCGTCGACGATGTGCTGGATGCCGGCATCACCCTGGCGGCTGTCCACGATTATTGCCTGGCCCAAGGTGCGGCGGCGGTTTACAGTGCGGTCTTGCTGGACAAGGCACTACCCGCCCCTAAGCCGATTGCGGCTGATTTTGTCGGTCTGCGCGTCCCTGACCGCTATTTGTTCGGCTATGGCATGGATTACAAAGGCTATCTACGCAATGCGGCGGGCATTTATGCCTGTCAACCAACAGGAGCATGACTTATGACGCAGCTGGCTATCATCGGCGGCACTGGCCTAACACAACTGAGCAATTTGTCATCGCTCAAGCACGAACGCATGGACACCCCCTTCGGCAGGCCGTCGGCCGAATTCGTGCTGGGCGAGTTCAATGGCAAAAGCGTGGTTTTTCTTGCCCGGCACGGCAACCCGCACACCTTGGCACCGCATGTAATCAATTACCGCGCCAACATTTGGGGATTGCAGCAACTTGGCGTGGAGCAAATCATCGCTGTGGCGGCGGTTGGCGGCATCACCTCCGCCATGCGGCCGGCGCATATCGCCATACCCGACCAAGTGATTGATTACACCTACGGTCGCAAGCACACGTTTTTTGCTGACGGTGGGCTGCCGTTAACCCACATTGATTTTACTTGGCCCTATACGCCTGCGTTACGCGGCAAGCTGATTGCTGTTGCCGCAAAAGTAGGTGTTGCTATCACGTCCGGCGGCACTTATGGCTGCACCCAAGGTCCGCGGCTTGAAACCATCGCAGAAATCCGGCGCATGGCGCGCGATGGTTGCGATGTGGTAGGCATGACCGGAATGCCGGAGGCGGCTCTCGCTAGGGAACTGGGCATGGATTACGCCGCCATAGCGGTGATTGCCAACTGGGCTGCGGGAAAGGGTGAAGGCGAAATCAGCATGGCAGAGATAGAACAAAATCTTCATGTCGGCATGGCCAACACCGCTTCCTTGTTGAAGGCGTTTATCGAAATCGGTTAACTGTTATTTCGTTATTCCCCTAGTAAGGCCTGACGGCCTGAGGTTGATTATGGCATTAGCCCAAGAAGACATTGAACAGATTAAACAGTTAATTGACCGGGCCATCGCCGAACGGCCAGAGACCCTAAATGCCAACGTGCGCTACGAATTGGATTTGCGTGAGCGCACTATTCGCGTGGAAGAGGCGCTCAAGCATCAACGGGAATTGATGCAAGAAGGCTTTAAGCAAATGGAAAAACGCTTTGAGCAAGTCGATAAACGCTTTGAGCAAGTCGATAAACGTTTTGAGCAAGTCGATAAACGCTTTGAGCAGATGCACCAAGAAATCATGGGCTTGCATCATGAAATTAAAGTGCTAATGCGCTGGGGCTTTGGTGTTTTGTTGGCAATAGCCAGCCTGATTGTAGCGGTGTTGCGGCTGGCTTCCGCCTGAACGCTTACCGTTTTTCCGGTGCTAGTGCTGCAACAGAATACTCACAGCCAGCCCTTGCGTTTGAATACCCAATAAGGCGCCACTCCGGCAAGCACCATCAAAGCCAATGCCACAGGATAGCCGGCCAACCATTCCAACTCCGGCATGTGCTTAAAATTCATCCCGTAAATGCTAGCGATCAGTGTCGGCGGCAAAAACACGACGGCGGCAATAGAAAAAATTTTGATGATTTTGTTTTGGGCGATATTAATGAAGCCTTGCGTGGAGTCCATCAAAAAGTTGATTTTATCAAACAGAAATGCGGTGTGGGACATCAGTGTGTCGACATCGCGCATGATTTCCCGAGCAATTTCCTGCAATTCCGGCTGGCTGCGTAGATGCCGTTGCAGGAAGGCGATCGAGCGTTGGGTATCCATCAGACACAGGCGGATTTTGCCGTTGTCATCTTCCAGCTTGGCCAGTTGGTCGATAGCGTCTTCCAGATCGGAATCAATTTCCTCCAGCACCAAGTAACTGACATCCTCCAGCTTGCGGTGGATGTCTTCTAGGTTGTCAGCCAGGTTTTCTACTTTTTGATCAAAAATAGTGATCAGCAAGTCCTGCGGGTTGTGTGTTTCCACTTGGCTGCGCCGTGCCCGCATCCGCAGCAACCTAAAATCCGCCAGTGCCCCTTCACGAAAAGTAATCAGACGCTCCTGCTGCAAAATAAAAGCCACCGTGCTCGTGTGGTGACGGCCTTCGCTTTGCGCCAAAAACAGCGAGCGAACATGAACGCCCAGGGCATCGGCAAAATAGCGCGCCGAGGATTCGATTTCCTCGACATCCTCCGATTCCGGCAGGTCAATTCTAAGAAGGGCTTGCAGGTGTTGCCGCTCTTCCTCGCTAGGGTCGTGGGCGTCTATCCAAGCAGCCGAGTCCAGTTGATTGAGCGGGTTGTCGGTAACAGTGCGTTCTTTGAGCTTGCCGTGCTTGATGTCAAATAGCCTAAGCATACGTTTTCCTTGAGTTTAGGGTGTACAGCCGGTGCCAGATGGCCCACGGCAGGCCCAAGGCGGTGTGCTTTGATGAAAAGCCATCGCGGTAGCAATAGCGGGTATTCCGCCAACAACGGGCGTACACCGGCTGGACAGTTTGAAAAATTCGGCCAACAGCCTCACACACGCAGCCATTGTAGACAAGTCCCCCGCAACAGGCTAGTTTAGGTCCGAAACCCTTTGCTGTTCTTTATTATTTTTTTGAGACCTGTCATGGAAACAAAACCGCCACTGCCGCCTTTTAGCCTGGAAACCGCCGCACAAAAAGTACGAATGGCTGAAGATGCCTGGAACAGCCGTGACCCTGACCGCATAGTGCAGGTTTATACCGAACAAACCCTATGGCGAAACCGCGCCGAGTTTGCCAGTGGTCGGACGCAAGTTCAGGCGTTTTTGCAGCGCAAATGGGCTAAGGAACTGGACTACCGGCTCATCAAGGCACTGTGGGCATTTACGGATGCGCGCATCGCAGTGCGCTTTGCCTATGAATGGCATGACGATTCCGGGCAATGGTTCCGAAGCTACGGCAACGAAAACTGGGAGTTCGATGGGCAGGGCCTGATGCAGCGACGTTATGCCAGCATCAACGATTTGCCTATCGGGGAGCAGGACCGTCTGTTCCATTGGCCGTTAGGACCTCGCCCTGACGGTTATCCCGGGCTGACGGAATGGGGGCTTTAAAAGGCCGGAACTAAAAAGCTGTCTGAGCGTGTCTTAGGCGACTCAAGATTGCTTGTCTTGATGCCATATGGGGTAGAATGCTTCTGTCAGTAACAAAAAAAAACACCATGAAAACACAAAAAATTGGCTTTATTGGCGGCGGCAACATGGCCTCCAGCTTAATGAATGGGTTGATAGCGAGCGGTCACGCACCCGGCTGTCTCTGGGTCTCGGACATTAATCCCGGGGTGTTGTCGGCGTTGTCCGACACGTTAAAAGTGAACACCACCGCCAGCAATACGGACCTCGTGCAGGCGGTCGATGTGGTAGTGCTGGCGATTAAGCCGCAGCAATTGCGGCGGGTAGCAGAAGACGTGTCGGCGTTGATTCAACAAAACTGCCGGTTGGTGGTCTCAATAGCCGCCGGTGTCCGCCAACAGAGTTTAAGCCAGTGGTTGGGCACCGGCGTTGCGGTGGTGCGCTGTATGCCAAACACCCCCGCATTGGTATTAACCGGGGCGACCGCATTGCATGCTAACGCCCATGTCACCGAGGCGCAGATGGATTTGGCCGAAAACATTATGCGGGCAGTCGGCATATCGCTTTGGGTTCAGGACGAGACCGACTTAGATACGGTTACAGCAGTATCAGGCAGCGGGCCGGCTTATTACTTTTTGCTCATGGAAGCTATGGAAAAGTCTGCACAAGCACTGGGCTTAAGTGAGGCGACGGCCCGTTTGCTAGTGCAGCAAACGGCACTGGGAGCGGCCAAAATTGCCTTGGAGTCGCCTAATTCGCCACAACAACTGCGCCAGCAGGTCACTTCCGCAGGCGGCACCACGCAACAAGCCATAGCGGTGTTTGAACAAGGCAATTTTTCTGGCTTGGTAGACCAGGCCTTGCGGGCCGCTCGCAACCGCTCGATCGAGCTGTCTCGGCATTCGGAGGATAAGTAATGGACTCAAGTTACTGGGCCGACCCAGTGGTATTCATCGTTGATAGCCTAGCATCGCTGTACATTCTAGCTTTGTTGCTGCGTTTTTTGTTGCAATGGTGCGCTGCCCCCTATTACAACCCGATTTCTCAGTTTTTGGTCAAAATCACCCATCCACCGCTGCGTTTTTTGCGTAGATGGGTGCCGCCAATTGGAAAAATAGACAGTGCTTCATTGCTGCTGATGCTGGTTTTACAAGCTCTGGCGAATTTTTTCATCGTACAGTTACAAGGCATGGCCATTGGCATAGGTGCCTTAGTGGTGCTGTCCACCGCAGATTTGGTGTCGTTGTTGCTCAATGTGTTGGTGTTCGCTGTTTTTGCCAGAGCCTTGCTGAGTTGGGTCAATCCGGGCGGGGGAGGGGCGGCATCTGCTATTTTAATTAGCCTGACCGAACCGTTGTTGACCGTTGCACGCAAAATTATCCCTGATTTTGGGGGCATGGATTTTTCGCCTTTGGCGGTGTTGTTTTTTCTGCAACTGGGAAAAATGGTCGTGTTGCCGCCGTTGCATGCCTTGGCAAAGTTGTTAGGCTGACCCGTTTCAAGGGACGGCGGCTTGGGTCAAAATTTTTCTTACCGTTGCGGGCGGTTTTGTTATGGCTGTTTTTAAGACGGGGCTGACGGCGGGGCTGGTGCTGTACTTGGGCTTGGCGTGTGTTTTTTTTGCCCAAGAGAGCGGGTCTAACCAAACCGGGCAACACCCTAAACGCTTATACCGCATTGAAGACGATGACGGTAACACCGTATTTGCCGACAAGATACCCGCCGAACTTAACCAATACCGCCAAGAACGCCTCAACGCCAGGGGCATGGTCGTGGAAAAAAAAGACAAGGCCAAATCCAGTGAGCAACAGATCATGGAGACGCGTTTGGCGGCCTTAAGGCAAGAGACACAAAAGTTGATTGCCCGGCAGAAAATGCACGACGAAGCGTTACTGAGTACTTACCATTCTGAAAATGACATAGCCGATGCGTTGCAAGTTGCCCTAGAGGGTTTTGACACAAAAGAAAAATTACTCGAATCCAAGCTAAAAAACATCTCCCGCCAGTTGGACAATCACATAAAAGTAGCGGCTGAATACGAACGCAGCGGCAAGCCGCTTCCTGCCAGCCTCGTCGCCAGCATTGCCGCTAGCCGTGCATCCCTTGTACAAATCCAACAAGCCCTTCAGGCTAATAAAGATAAGCGGCAGTTGACCGAAAACGAATACCGAGCGGATATCGAACGCTTTTTGTTCTTGACCGAGAGCCATAAAAAACCCGGCAAGGAGATTTTAGTACCCAGCGTTAAAGAAGCCAATTTGTTGGGCTTGTTCTACTGCGACAACGACCGCCAATGCAACAAAGCGTGGCATTTAGCGCGTGACTTCATCAACCAATACTCGACAACAAAACCCAATATCTTCAACGAAAAATTGATCATGAATCGCCCACCTGCCACAGACAGCGATATCAGCCTGTCGTTGTCAAGAATTTCGCTCACCGACAACGATTATTTGCTGTTTTTGGACATTCTTTGCCATAACTCGGCGTCTGGGCAAGCATTGTGTGCAAGCGATCAGGTAAGAGCCATCCGTAGCCAGTTTAGGCCTTACATGAACGATGTCTTAGCGCGGGCGAGACAGCAATAAGGTACCCACGCCTTGGTCGGTAAACAATTCCAGTAACACGGCGTGTTCTACGCGGCCATCAATGATATGGGCACTGTTGACGCCACCGCTGAGGGCGTCGGTGGCGCAGCGTGTTTTAGGGATCATGCCGCCGGAAATAGTGCCATCAGCGATCAAGTCTTTGATGTCCTGTAAGGTCAGGCCGGTCAATAAACGACCTTGTTTATCCAGTATGCCGGTCGTGTTGGTCAAAAGAATGAGCTTTTCGGCCTTAAGCACTTCGGCCACTTTGCCTGCGACCAGGTCGGCATTGATGTTGTAAGAATGACCGTCCACACCCACGCCAATCGGGGCGATGACCGGTATAAAATCGCTACGGCCGAGCATATCGACTACCGACGGGTCTATGCTGCTGACTTCCCCGACATGGCCAAGATCAATGATTTCGGAAGCTTCGTCGTCTAATTTGGCTGTTTGTGGGCTGATTTTTTTGGCGCGGATAAAATCGCCGTCCTTGCCAGTCAAACCCACCGCTTTGCCACCGTGACGATTGATAAGGTTAACAATTTCCTTGTTGACCAGCCCGCCTAAGACCATTTCCACGATGTCCATGGTTTCACTATCGGTGACTCTCATGCCGTTGACAAAATCAGATGTTTTGCCCAGTTTACTTAAAAACTGACCGATTTGCGGGCCGCCGCCGTGGACTACAATCGGGTTTAGCCCCACCAACTTCATCAGCACGATGTCGCGGGCAAAACTGTGTTTGAGGTTTTCATCCACCATAGCATGGCCGCCAAACTTAACGACTACGGTTTTGCCAGTAAAGCGTTGAATGTATGGCAGGGCCTCGATTAATACGTTGGCTATGTGGTGAGCTGTGGTTTTTTTCATAAAACTTGTATCCAGAGTTGCCAGACCTTGTGCAAGGTTAGGCCAAAAAAAGAGGGCTAGCGCGATTGCCCGGGTTTCTGATCATCAAACAGATCGTCGAGATCAAGGTCTTGGTCGTCGACAGTAATGTTGAAATTGTCGTCGGCAAACAGGGTGTTTTCTGTTCCGAAGGCGGTGTATGTTGGGTTGCGGTCAAAGCTTGTCTGGGTGTCAGGCTTTTCCAAAACCCGCTTGAGTTGCAGCAAGTTTGAAAACAAAACCCTCAGTTCGTTCAGTTGGAAAGGGTAGTTGCCTTGTAGGTTATTGCTCATTATGTCCTTGAAAAACCGCATTAAGTTACCGGTATCTTGGGACAAGGTTGCGGACATCTGGCGGTAGCCGACAAAAAGTGCCAGCCCTGCAAAAAATGCGGGCAGAAAAATGGCCAAAATAACGGACACGTCAAAATAACCGGCCTGTGCGTTGGCTTGGTAGGCAAGGCTCCAGTGTGTTCCGGGTACAGAAATGACTGGCAAATCCTCGGGCACTTGTGCGCTAAAAGCCCCCGCTTGCGCCAACACCGTGCTAGATTGCCGCAATTGCAAAGCGACGTTTTTTGTGACCGAAGTCGATAGGTGCTGTTGCACAAAACCCGGGTCGAAACTGGCCAAGATAACCCCTGCCACAGTACCGTGATAGACGATTCTGCGAGCGATAGCCAGGTGGCGATCGGTTTTCTGGCCTTGAATAGCGGGTGCTGGATTTTCGCTGCTAGCTTGCCTGGCCATTGCCAAACCGGAAAACCCCATGGGCGGGCTGGTGGAATCATCGGGTGTATCGACATCGGGCAGCAGCAGCCTGATTTTTAGGCTGCCTGGCAGGTACGCTTCGAGTGTGGCGGCGGTCAACTTTAACAAAGGGGTGTTGCGTGCCAATAACGCCGTCAACACGTCTGTATCCTGAGCCATTTTATCTAAAACCGCATTGATTTGGGCAATATGGGCTGCGATACTTAGGGCAGCGCCCCTGGCTACAGCCTGGGCTTCTTGTTCCCGAGCTTGGTTGATGCCGGAGGCCAACAGCCAGTAAACGGCCAAGCCTGCGACCACTGTCATGGTGATAACAAAGCTCGCAAGCCAAGTGAATAGCTTTAGCATACCGCACCCACTCCTAAATACACGTTGTCACTGCTGCCCGCTGTGGCCAAAACCGCCCATGCCTCGGTAGCTGGGGGTGAATTCCGTTACCTGTTCAAAAGCCACTTGGACAACAGGGACAAACACCATTTGCGCCAAGCGTTCGCCGGGTTGGATGGTGAACGGGGTATCGCTGCGGTTCCAACAAGACACCAGAATTTGCCCTTGGTAGTCTGAATCAATTAGTCCCACCAGGTTGCCTAAGACGATGCCGTGCCGATGCCCAAGCCCTGACCGTGGCAGCAGCAGGGCAGCCAGCCCAGGGTCTTCGATATGCACCGCCAGGCCAGTTGGAACCAGTTCGGTTTGGCCGGGGTTAAGTCGCAGCGGCTGATCAAGACAAGCCCTTAAATCTAAGCCGGCTGATCCTTCGGTGGCGTATTCTGGCAGAGAAATAGCGGTCCCTAGGCGGGGGTCGGTTATTTTAAGTTGAATTTTTTTCATGAAATTTTTCTGCAATTAGCGGCAGCAGCGTCTTGGCCAGGTCGTTTTTTTCCATCATACCCAAGTGCGCCTCGCCACCTGCCCAGTAAACCTGAAGGGCGTTTTCTTCGCTGTCGAACCCCCCTTGTTTTTTTCCCACCCAATTGGCGGCTATCAGGTCCAAATTTTTTTGTTGCAACTTAGCCTTGGCGTGCGCTTCCAGGTTTTCGGTTTCTGCGGCAAAACCGACCGTGAACGGACGCCGGGCTTTAAGGCTAGCCACCGCAGCGAGAATATCCGGCGTTTTTTGCAGCATTATCTGCAACAGGCCGTCCTGTTTTTTTATTTTTTCCGCTTTAGTGGCTACCGGGGCGTAGTCTGCAACTGCGGCCGCTGCGATAAAGATGTCGTAATCGGTCGCGCATTCGATTACGGCTTGGTACATTTCGGCTGCGGTTTCAACAGCGATGCAGTGCACCGCTTCGGGGTACGGCAAGTTGGTCGGGCCTGACACCAACGTAACGCGTGCACCCGCCGCGACCGCCGCCTTAGCCAGCGCGTAGCCCATTTTCCCCGAGCTTCGGTTGCTGATGTAGCGCACCGGGTCTATCGGTTCACGGGTAGGTCCTGCGGTGATCAACAGGCTTGTTCCCAACAAAAAGCGCGGTGGTTCTAGGATGCGGCTGACAATGGTTTCCGGCAAGGACATCCGGCCCATGCCGATGTCCCCGCAGGCTTGTTCCCCGGCTTCGGGACCGATAATAAGCGCACCCCGCTTTTGCAAAATCCGGATGTTTTCCTGAGTTACCGCTTTCCCCCACATGGCTTGGTTCATGGCAGGTGCGAGGTAAACGGGGCATGTGGCAACCAAGTAAAGCGTTGAGAGTAAATCATCGGCAAGGCCACAGCGTAATTTAGCCAGGCAGTTGGCAGTGGCCGGGGCAATCAGCAGCACCTCCGCCCACCGCGCCAAGCAGATATGATCCATGGCGTTTTCAGTCGCGGTATCTTGGTGGCCACTGAACACGGGATTGCCGGAAAGTGCTTGGAAAGTCATGGGGCCAACAAATTGAGTGGCGGTTTCAGTCATCACCACACGAATGTCGCAGCCCGCCTTTTTGAGTAACCGAACCACTTCAGCCGCCTTGTAGGCAGCAATGCCACCGCTCACGCCCAGTAATACGCGCTTTGTGTTAATGGGGGTCACCTTGCGAGCAAAAATTCCGGCTATTATGGCAAGACCGAATAAATTCTTCTATTTTTAATTCGAAACTTAGGGTGGTTATTTCATGGCAATAAAAGACTGGCCGCCTGAGCTGCGGCCGCGGGAAAAATTGCTGCAACGTGGCGCTGGTGCTTTAACCGATGCCGAGCTTTTAGCTATTTTTCTGCGCACGGGTACGCAAGGTAAATCGGCGGTTGATTTGGCCATTGAATTGCTGGGCAACTTCGGTTCGTTGCGTTCGTTATTGGCTGCCGACCGGGGCAGGTTTTGCCAAGCCAATGGTTTAGGATCGGCAAAATACGCGCAATTGCAAGCAGTATTGGAAATGGCCCGGCGGCATTTTTTAGAAATTTTACAGCACGACAGCGTATTAGATAGCCCTGATGCTACTCGCGCCTATTTGAGCGCACAGCTGCGGCCTTATCGCCACGAGGTGTTTGCCTGTCTGTTCTTGGACAATCGAAACCGCGTAATCCAAATGGAAGAGCTGTCGCATGGCACATTAGACAGTGCCAGTGTTTATCCCCGTGAAGTGGCCAAAAAAGCGTTGCACCATAATTGTGCGGCAATTATTCTCGCCCACAACCACCCCTCCGGCATCGCCGAACCCAGCCAGGCTGACAGAGCCGTGACTCACCGGTTGCAGCAAGCGTTGTCTTTGTTTGATATAAAAGTCTTAGACCATTTCATTATCGGCGACGGGACGCCTTTTTCGTTTGCCGAACAGGGTTTGATTTAATTCGGCGGCCACGGCTCTACGTTCGTCCGCATACCCGGTATCCCAGTTGGCCAGACTGTGCGGCATCGGGTGTATCCGGCAGCACTTCATCGAGCAATAAAAAACCCGCTAAGCCTTACAGCTTGCGGGTTATAGCCTGTAAGCCCTTATTTATAAGGCTTGTTAATTGTTGTTTTTACATATACCGCCAAAAATACCGCCAAGTGAGTGATGCTGCCCCCTTTTTTTGGCCTATTTTGGCATCAGGCCGCCATCATTCCATCAGTTCCGCTTTCTCGATTTGCTCCCTTAGCCAGACGACACCACCCAAGGTCAAAAGCTTTTGGTAATGAATCGATCAGGCGGGTAAGGTTTTGAACCGTACTGCCAGGCAAGGCCAGCAAGGCTTTTCTTGCCGACTTTTTGACCTCGACGTTATAGCAAGCCATCAGCCGCCAAGTCCTTTTTCACTTGTTCCCACGGAATGGTCTCTTCTTCGCGTGTTTCTGCAATTGCCGCCAAGTCTTCTAGGTCTTCCATCAATTCCTGATAGTCTGCCATCGACAAAATAACGGCGGTCTTATCGCCGTTGGCATTGGTTATAAATTGGGGTGGGTTCATGGTTTCACCGCTTATTTAAGTGCGTATTGGCCTTTATTATACGTCTTTGGACAATCCAAGCGACATAAGCACGGCATCACTTGCGCCCCGTTCTTGAGGCCGTCCAGATAGTCTGCTCATGATTGCATCATCTTCCGGCGTTCGGGTAAGTGCTGCGCCCGATTGTAGGCGGCTTTTACGCGGTTACGTTCGGCATGGGCTAACTGGCGTTCGATCATATCGGAATGGAAGCCTTGCTCGTGTAAAAGCGTACTGGCGGTGGTGCGGAAACCGTGGGCGGTGGTATCAACTCCAGTAAATCTGAATATACCGCCGCCGATGGCGCTATGTCGGTGTATCCGGCAGCACTTCATCGAGCAATAAAAAACCCGCTAAGCCTTACAGCTTGCGGGTTTTTGTGCTGCTTTGCATCTTGTTGGATGCTTGTTTGGCGGAGAAAGAGGGATTCGAACCCTCGATACGTTGCCGTATACACACTTTCCAGGCGTGCGCCTTCGACCGCTCGGCCATCTCTCCAAAAAGCCGCTAAGGATAATGCGGATTGGGATTTCTTGCAATGGCTTTAGCGAGCAGTCAGGATGGCGCGTGCGGAATCTGGGGGGTTCGTGACGGCGATGCTCGACGCCTTGTGTTTATGTTTCGCGGGCTACGGGTTATTTTTTGAATAATCGAAAGGAGTCGCTCGGAGGTACTTGCAGCATCCGAGCGACTCACGCTGTCTAGGCACCTAAGGCGTCTAATGCCTCCCAGCGTTGGTAAGCCTGCTCCAGAACCGCTTGGGTTTTTGCTACGTCTGCCAGCACGGCGTTGATGGCGGCCTGGTCTTGTTGGTAAAAATCGCCGCTGTGCAGGGTTTCGTTGAGAGCCGCTTGCTGGCGTTCCAGTGCTTCGATTAAGGCGGGCAGTTTGTCCAGTTCTTGTTGTTCCTTGAAGCTGAGTTTTTTCTTTTTCACCGGTGTGTCGGCTACGGCCAATTTAGCAGCTGTTACCCGCTCTTTTGGGGTGTTTGCGCTGACGGTCGCTTGCTGCCGGCCGCTGTATTCCAGCCAGTCGCTGTAACCGCCGACAAACTCCTGCACCGTACCGCTGCCGTCTAGCACCAATACGCTGGTCACGACGTTGTCGAGAAAAGCCCGGTCGTGGCTGACCAGCAGCAACGTGCCGTCGTAGTTGACCAGCTTTTCTTCCAGCAGCTCCAGGGTTTCCAAATCCAAGTCGTTGGTGGGTTCATCCATAACTATCAGGTTGGCGGTTTTAGTGAACAGCCGCGCCAACAGCAAGCGATTTTTCTCCCCGCCTGATAAGCTTCGTACCGGCGACCTAGCTCTAGCCGGGGCGAACAGGAAGTCGCCCAAATACGACATGACATGGCGTTTGTTGCCGGCAATTTCGACAAAATCGTTGCCGTCGGCGACGGTGTCCGCCACCGTCATGTCCGGGTCCAGTTGTTCGCGCAACTGATCAAAATAGGCAATTTCCAGTCGGGTACCCTGTTCCACCGTGCCGCTGGTCGGCTCCAGTTGTTTCAACAGCAATTTCAGCAAAGTCGATTTGCCGGCACCGTTAGCACCAATCAGGCCGATCCGTTCGCCGCGCTGGATCAGGGTGGAAAAGTGCTTGATGATGGGTTTGTCGTGATAGCCAAAACACAAATCATTGACCTCGATGACTTTTTTGCCAGACGCTTCGCCGCGTTCTAAGGTCAGTTTGCTGTTGCCCTTGAGCTCGCGGCGCAGGGCGCGTTCGCGGCGCAATTGCTCCAAGGCCCGCACCCGGCCCTCGTTGCGGGTGCGGCGGGCTTTGACGCCTTGGCGTATCCAAACTTCCTCCTCGGCCAGTTTTTTGTCGAATTCGGCGTTTTGGTTGGCTTCGTCTTCCAGCGCGGCGGCCTTGCGGCGCAGGTAATCGTCATAAGTTCCTTGCCAGGACACCAGCTTGCCACGATCCAGATCGAGGATGCGGGTTGCCAGTTTTTGTAAAAACGCCCGGTCGTGGGTGACGAACAACACCGCGCCTTGGAAATTAAGGACTTGCTCTTCCAGCCAGGCGATGCTTTCCAAATCCAGATGGTTGGTTGGCTCGTCCAGCAACAACACTTGCGGCTCTATCACTAACGCCCGCGCCAAGGCCACGCGCCGTTTCCAGCCGCCGGATAAGCCGCTGACCGGCTTCTCGCCCGGCAAATCCAGCTTGTTCAGCGTGGCTTCCACCCGCTGCTGAAAATGCCAGCCGTTATGCGCTTCCAATTGCTGCTGCAAATCGCCCAGTTCTTCCAGGGCTTCGGGTTCGTCGTGGACGGTCAGGGACAATTCATGATAACGGCTAAGCCACGCGCCCAACTCACCTAAACCGCCGGCCACTGCGTCGTAAATGGTCGCATCAACCGGCAAATCGGGGGCCTGCTCCAGCCAGGCCAGACGCAATCCCGGTTGCCGCCAGATGTCGCCGTGGTCGGGCGGGATGTTGCCGGCGATGATTTTCATCAACGTGGACTTGCCCTCGCCGTTGCGGCCTAGCAAGCCGACGCGCTCGCCGTTGTCCAGTTGGAAGCTGGCGTCTTTGAGTAAGGCATGGTGGCCGAAGGCAATGGCGATGTGGGTCAGGCTCAGCAGGGGCATAGGGGCGTGGCGGCGGTTTAGGGTAGGGCCGGGCATTATAACCGTTTGCGGCCTGTGCATAAGCCCTAGGCCCATCCGAACGTGGCGTGAGTGCAGGCAGCGTGCTGTCCACTTAAGGGTTATTCGATGTTCTGTACTTGCTCACGCATTTGTTCAATGAGCACTTTTAGCTCGATGGCGAGTTGGGTCATTTCCTTATCGGTAGATTTGGAGCCTAGCGTGTTGGCCTCGCGGCTCAGCTCCTGCATCAAGAAATCGAGCCGGCGACCTACCGGAGTTGCTTGCCCTAGCACCCTGATGACTTCGGTTATATGCGCGTCTAGGCGGTCAAGTTCTTCGGTCACGTCGATTTTTTGCGCTAACAAAACCAGCTCTTGTTCTAGGCGATCGAAATTTGGCTGGGCTACCAGTTCGGCAATACGTTTTTTGAGTTTTCCGCGCACGGTCTCTAACACCTGAGGGGCGCGTTGCGCGGCGGCTTGGTTGTGGTCTTGAATTTTTTGGCAACGGTCTTCGATTGCCTGTTTCAGTTGCGCTCCTTCCCGGATTCGTGTTTGCAGGAAATCGGCCAAGGCGTGTTTTAGCAGCGCCATGATACCCGCATGCAGGGCCACCGGGTCTAGGGTGGCTTCTTGTTGGACTCCAGGGAACGCTAACACATCCAGAGCCGAGAACGGTGCCGCCGCAGGCAGCAGTTGCCCGATTTCTTCGGTTGCCGCCAGCAGCGCGTTGACGGTGTCACGGTTGATGCGCAAGCCGCTTTGATTTTTGGCTTGTTTTAAGGCTAGGCTGCATTCTACTTTGCCCCGGCTTAGCGCCTCGGCAATAGCGGCTCGGACGGGTGCTTCCATAAAGCGCAGACGTTCTGGCAATCTAACCGTAATATCCAAATAACGGTGGTTGACCGAGCGCAGTTCACAGGTGAGTGTGATCGCGCCGATTTCAGTTTCCTGGACAGCATAGGCTGTCATGCTTTTGATCACGGTTGTTCCTGTCGGTTAGGGGGCGGGGTGAAGGTGTGCATTCTAGCGGTGTGCGCGGCGTTTGTATGCCTGCCTGACAGGGCCGTGCGGCTACGGTATTTTGCTCCGCCCCTTAGCAACCGCTATTAGACGAGTCATCTGGGCAAATTGGCAAGCAAGTGCACTCGCCTTAAGGTAGACTTTCGGGTTTAAATTTAGTTAGGCAGAAAACTCATGAGACCCAGCGGACGCAAACCAGACCAATTGCGCGAAATCAACTTCACTTGTGGCTACACCAAGTACGCGGAGGGTTCCGTTTTGGTTGAATTTGGCGACACTCGGATTGTGTGCACGGCCAGCGTGGAAAAATCCGTACCGCGTTTTTTGAAAGGCAAAGGCGAGGGCTGGGTGACGGCCGAATACGGCATGTTGCCCCGTTCAACACACAACCGCATGGGGCGCGAAGCCAGCCATGGCAAGCAAGGCGGGCGCACCTTGGAAATCCAGCGTTTAATCGGCCGCTCACTGCGTGCGGCGGTGGATTTAAAAGCCCTCGGCGAGAATACCGTCACCATTGACTGCGATGTTTTGCAGGCGGACGGCGGTACCCGCACGGCCGCTATCACCGGCGGCTTTATTGCTTTGTCTTTGGCGGCAGAAAAAATGCTGAAAAAAAAGCTGATCAAATCCAATCCCATATACGGGCAAGTGGCTTCGGTGTCGGTAGGTATCTATGGGGGGGTTCCGGTGCTGGACTTAGACTATGCCGAGGACAGCAATGCCGAGACGGATATGAACGTGGTCATGAATGATCTGTCGGCCTTCATCGAGGTGCAGGGTACTGCCGAAGGCCACGCTTTCAGGAAAGACGAGCTAGATGCCCTGTTGGCGTTGGCCGAACGGGGCATCCAGCAATTGCTGGTGCAGCAACGTCAAGTTTTGGGACTGACGGAATGACCGAAGCGGAACCGTTGCAACGCATTGTGTTGGCCAGCGACAATGCCGGCAAGCTGCGGGAAGTCCAGGCCTTGTTACTCGGTTACCAGATACTGCCGCAGTCGAGGTTTGCTGTGTCTACCTGTGCAGAAACCGCCGACACGTTTGTCGAAAATGCCTTGCTTAAGGCCAGGAATGCGGCGGCGCAATCGGGCCTTGCGGCTATCGCCGACGATTCAGGGCTGCTAGTCGACGCCTTAGGGGGGGCGCCGGGAGTTTTTTCAGCGCGTTACGCCGGGGCGGACGCCAGCGACCAGGATAACGTAGCGGCGTTGCTGCACGCACTGGCCGACGTACCCGAGGGGCAGCGTAGCGCCCGTTTTGTGTGTGTGCTGGTGTACTTGCGCCATGCTGCCGACCCTTGCCCGATAGTTGTCCAAGGGGCATGGGAAGGGGCTATTTCGCGCCAGCCATGCGGTCATGGCGGGTTTGGCTACGACCGGGTATTTTGGCTGGCAGCGCGCGGGTGTACCTGCGCGCAACTGTCTGCCGATGAAAAAAATGCCTTAAGCCACCGGGGGCAAGCCGTCAGGCAACTGGCCGCGCTGTTAAGCACCTGTCCCCAATTCCCCATTGGGGCCTAAAACCGCCCGCAAACCACCCGCGGTTGCCCCGATAAATCCCTGAACACCGTCACCTGAGCATAGCCGTGCTGGTGGAACAGGGCTTGAACAGCCGGCCCTTGATCATACCCGTGTTCAATCAGCAAATGCCCGCCGGGCTTTAACCAATTTTGCGCGTGCTCGGTAATGGTGGCGATAGCCGCCAGCCCCTGTTCGGGTGCTACCAGGGCGGTGACGGGCTCAAAGCGGATATCGCCTTGCAACAGGTGCCAATCATCCCCGGCAAGGTACGGCGGATTGCTGGCAATCAGGTCGAAACGTTGCCTAGGCAAACCGGCAAACCAGTCGCTGTGATAGAAGCGGATGTGGGTCACGCCGTGCTGGCTGGCATTGCTACGCGCAACCGCTAAGGCTTCAACGCTGTTATCGCAAGCAACAACCTGAATACCGGGGCGTTCGGCAGCTAGGGTGATGGCGATAGCACCCGAACCGGTGCCTAAATCAGCAAAGCTAATACGGGCCTCGGGCGCAATTAACGCCAAGCATTGTTCGACTAGGCATTCGGTGTCCGGGCGCGGAATTAGCACGCTGGGGCAAACCTGAAATTGCCGCGACCAAAACTCGCGGCTGCCGGTCAGGTACGCCACCGGCATGCCGCCGTGGCGTTGCGTAATCAAGGTCTGGAAGGCCTGCACTTGGTTTTCGCTTAAGGGCTGTTCCGGCCAGGCGCGCAAATGGCTTCTAGGTTTAGCCAGTAGCCAAGCCAGCAACACCTCGGCATCTAGGGCAGGGGATTCAGAGCGTGCTTTAAGGCTTTCGGTGGCGGCGGCCAGTTGTGATTTTATAACCCACACGTTATTTGACCGACACTTCTTGCAGTTGCTTGGGGTTTAGCCGGTATTCCTGCGGGTTGTGGACCGCTTCCAACACAGGCGGTGATTTTTCTGTGGCTTTTTTTGATCAATCCGGCCACTAAAAAAGCGGTTGCCCGGTCTTTAGGCGGCGCCGCCATCGGTGGGCTCATCAAACGTTTATTGCCGTTCATAACGATGCCTTGATGGCCGCCGCCAATTCTGGGTATTGAAATTTGAAGCCTTGCGCCAGCAAGCGTTCTGGCAAAACCCGCTGGCTGCCTAACACCAATTCAGACATCTCGCCTAACAAGCACCGCAACGCCTGCGCCGGAACCGGCAGCAGTGCCGGCCTATTTAGGCAGGCGGCTAAGGTTTGGGTGAACTCGGCTTGGGTCACAGGATGGGGGGCGGTCGCGTTGTAGGGTCCGTGCATCGCCGGGTTATTCAGCATGGCATCCGCTAGGGCGACCCAATCGTCGCGGTGAATCCACGACATCCATTGCCTGCCGTCACCCATGCGCCCGCCCAGGCCGACTCTGAAAGGCCACAACAGGCGTTGCAGCAGACCGCCACCCGGCCCTATGACCAAGCCCGTGCGCACTCGGCAAACCCGTATACCCAATGACTCGGCCTGCTCGGCAGCGTGTTCCCAATCTTGGCAAAGCTGTTGAGAAAAGTCAGGTTTTGCTGGGGATTGTTCGGTTAGCGTTAGGTCGCCTTGGTTGCCGTAATAACCAATCGCTGAGCCGCTGATGAACACCTCGGGTTTGTGTGCTCGGCTTGCCAGATAGCTGACCAGTTCTTCGGTCAGCTTGATGCGGCTGTCGCGGAGCAGGCATTTGCGTTCTGGGGTCCAGCGGGCGGCAAAAATCGGTGCTCCCGCTAGGTTGATGACCGCCTGCCAGCCGTCTTCGTTGGCCAATTGCGCAAGGCTACCGACGGCATGGACTGAAGGCCCTAAGTGTTGGCGGGCAGCTTGCGGCGTTCGGCTGAGCACGGTGACTTGGTGGCCATTGACGGACAAATGCCGACTAAGGGCAGAGCCGATAAAACCGGTGCCGCCGGTGATGAGCAGTTTCATAGCGTGGCTCCTGATGACTGTGAACAGTGGGGTTAGTTTACTTTTTGTATAGGTTTTGTAAAGTTTTGCATTGACAACACCCGGTCTGGCTTGTACGTTGCTCCAGCAGCCGGTCAGTCGATCTGTCGTTAATGCGCTTGAGTTTGTCACAATCCTCCTCTATGCCCTCCTTAAAAACCACTTTGAAGGAGGGTTTTTTTGGAGCGCCTCCGATTAATTGCTTGGCTCCGCAGTTAATGGCGAGTACCTGGCCTTACGCAAGCACCCAATTTGTGGACGCTTACCGGAACTCTTGTAAAAAGTTGATGGTGCAGGTCTCGCCTGTCCCAATCAAGATGGAAATCTTATGGCAAACTGTAACGGTTTGCTCGGGAACCTTTTTATTCTTCCCAGCCATCCATAACCCCATGGAATGGTGAACGGGATGTTTATGCGCAAACGACTCCGTTATGTTGGATACCTTAAAACAATGGCTGAAACATTTGCTGGCCGCCAATTTTTTCTTGGCCGCAGCGGTCTTGGTGCTGGGCGGGTTTTCCTCGCTTAGCGACGCGCTGTCCTGGTTCGATTTTAACAGTGAGCTTTCCGGGGCGCTCGGCAACAGCCTGCGGATCATGCTGCTGTATCTGGCCTTGGCTGAAGTGGCTGTACTGATGTTTTGTTTTGTCAGCGGCAGCTTCCGGCCTACCTTGTTCGTGGGCGTATTTTTGCTTTTTCTTATCGGCCCGCTAGCGTTTTATGGCGAAGTCAATACGGTGGCCATCGATGAGAAGCTGGCGTTTTTTTTCTTGTACACCGGTGTTTCCCATGGTTTATACGGGCTGTGGGCTTATTGTTCTGGAGGGCATTATGACTAAGTTGTGGTCAGTGGTTTTTTTGTTGTTATCGGCCTGCGTGGGCATTCCAGAGGGCCTTAAAGCGGTGGATGGTTTTGAGGTGAGCCGGTATTTAGGGACTTGGTACGAGATTGCCCGTCTGGATCACCGCTTTGAACGCGGCCTTGAGAATGTGTCAGCGATTTATTCGCTGGCCGATGGCGGCGGTCTTGCGGTGTTAAACCAAGGCCGGGATACAAAAACCGGTGTCTGGAAAAAAGCTTTAGGCAAGGCGTATTTTGTCGAAGGTCCACACCAGGGCCGGCTTAAAGTGTCTTTTTTTGGCCCGTTCTACGGGGCTTATAACATCATCGCTTTGGACAAGGTCGGGTATTCCTACGCGCTGGTGGCCGGTTCGGACAGAACCAGCCTGTGGATTTTGGCACGCAGTAAAGAGCTGCCCCAAGAAACTTTAGATCGTCTGGTCGGGCAGGCAAAAGCCTTAGGCTTTAACACCGAGGCGTTGCTTTATACCCAGCACCCCTGAGCCGCTGCCCTGTCGCTTTTTAGCTTTATCTTTGAAGCAACAGGTCTTTCGGCTAGGCGGTCAGCCTAAGCGGTAGAAGTCTATTTTTTTTCTTAAGGTGCTACGGCTTAAACCGAGCACTTTCGCCGCCTTGGTTTGGTTGTAACCGGCATGGCTAAGTACGGCTTGCAGTAAAGGTTTTTCCACTTCTTGCATGACTAAATCGTACAGACCTTCTAGGTCATAGCCGTCCATTTCGACCAAGTAGGCCTGCACGGCATCGGTCACATGTTGGCACAAAGGCGGCTTACAATCGGTGCTAACAATTTCCGTGAGTTGTTGCAGTTCTTCCATTATCGGTTCAGTGGTAAACGTTGAATGCCGCATCCAGCAGGGCCATCTGCGCTGCTGGCAGTTGCACCTGATTGATGGCGGCTAAGTAGTGACGGGGGAATCCGGTCAGTTTTTGGCAATACCAAGCGATGTGTTTGCGGGCAATTCTAGCACCCACGTCATCGCCGTAGAAACGGTACAGCTCCTCTAGGTGGCCCGTCAATACCTTTTGAATTTCTGCTGCGCTGGGCTTTTTAGGTAGACAGCCGGTGCTGAGGAAGGCCTCGGTTTGCTGGAACAGCCAGGGGTTTCCCCAAGCAGCACGACCCATCATGACAGCATCGGCACCCGTGTAGGCTAACACCGCACGGGCTTTTTCTGGACTGTTAATGTCGCCGTTGGCGATGACCGGAATACTAACGCTTTGTTTTACCTGTCGAATCGTTTCATAGTCCACTTGGCCATTGAATTGGCAGGCCCGCGTCCGGCCGTGCACAGTCAAGGCGGCTATCCCGGATTGCTCGGCGATGTGAGCTATGGCCACGGCATTGCGGTGCGCTAAGTCCCAACCGGTGCGTATTTTTAAAGTGACCGGAACCGAGACGGATCGGGTCACGGCCTCCAGAATTTGCCTGACTCGGCTTTCGTCCCGTAACAAGGCGGAACCTGCAGCCACGGCACAGACTTTTTTGGCCGGACAGCCCATGTTAATGTCAATGATGTCGGCACCACGGTCGGCGTTAAAGCCAGCGGCATCGGCCAGTTGCTTAGGTTCTGTACCCAGTATTTGCACGGCACACAAACCCGTTTCGCCAGTAACCCGGGCTTTCAGTACGGTGCGCGGGTGGTCGCGCAAGGCCGGGTTAGCACTGATCATTTCCGAAACCGTCAGGCTGGCACCAAAACGCTTGCACAGCTCGCGGAATGGCCGGTCAGTAATGCCTGCCATCGGTGCCAGTATCAGCGGGTTGCTCAAATGATGGTGGCCAATTCGCATGGGACGGGGGTATCGCTAAAAAGGCCGCTATCCTAGCCTAAAACGGCCGCATGTCAAAGCTGCCCGAATGTTAAGCGGCTGCCTCGGTGCCTGTTAAAATCCCCCGCTTGGCTAATCGGTATCGGGGTTGTTCCAAATGGGGTTGCTGCGGTCTTCTTCGGTCATTTTAGCCGTATCAACCGGGTAGATATGCCAGAAAGATTGGTCAATGGCAGCGTCGCTGTAGTTTTGTTTTTTGTCATGACTGAACGGACACCACCAATTTTCCACCACTTTGACCAGGTAAGCGTGCCATTCAAACAGAGCCACGCTGTACGGGCAATACCAGGTGCAGTTGGCAATCCAAAACCAGCGGTATTTAGACAATGCACCGCGAAAGGTCGGGGTCATGGTAATTTGCGTTGCATAACGGTAGCGGTGGCTGGCGCGGTCGGGCAGGAAATCTTGGTAGGTTTTTAAGTTTTCAGCACCGACAAAACGCAAGTGGTAGTAGGTTAAGTAGGCACTCACGTACACAAACGGCAGGGTCAATAGCGGCAGATAAACTAAAACCATACCCAGTGCCCTTTGCCACGCGGGCCGTTGTTCGTGGTTTTTGCCGATTTGTACGCGGGAGGAGCAGGTATTGCAGGCTTTCATGGTCGTTTTTCCTTTATATCGGGTAAGGAGATGCGGTTTTTATTGGGTTGGTTGATGATTGGGTAAATGCTCAGGTGAAACTGAAACAAAGGCATGTCTTTGGTTGTTCGGCTTCGGGTATTGCAGAGTCAATGGAATGTTAGAGGAACCGCCACTGGCCAAAAACCCAGTGCTGCCCGCTGTACCGCCCCGACCAACGCCGCAGCGTGTGCAAACGGATCTTTTCAGCGAAAACACCGGTCAAGATGCCATTTTTTGCCAGAACCCGCAAGGCCGGGTGGCTTAGCCGCCGCACGACCTCGGCATCCTGCTTGAAATTCTTAAGCGGTAGACCCTAGCGGTTTTGTGCCTGTTGGTACCTTAAAAAAAACCCAGCGAGTCGCTATTTTGGCGTAAAAATTTTCCAGGGCGTCCTGCCTGAAAAGCGGCAAAAACTAGGCGACGGTTATTTTGCTGCGCAAGCCTGCGCCGTCCTGTCACAATACCGTTCCGACCCAACCGAGCGCCGAAACAGCGTGCCAATGACGCTACGCCCCCGGCATTGCCCGGTTGCATTTTTTTCTTCGTAAACAGCACTACGAAAAAACGCCGGTAGCGGTAGGGCTACGCGGGATTAACGGTACACGCTGTTCCCGATTCCGCTTCGAAGCTCCGGGTACCGTCAGCAATTGAATTTTTCCGCAGCTCTTCTACGCTTAAGCCTAGTGTCTGTCGTCTTAGCGTGTACTTAACGGGGCGGGAACACCAAAAACCCCGGTGCTGTCCTAGCCGGGGCCGCCCTAAGACGGCGGCCGTACAGCCAAAACCGCACAAAGTTCGGCTGGCTTCGCCAATAAACCTAAACGCCCTGCACGGGCAGGCCAATACAGGTATGAACATCATAGATTTAAGAAACCAACTACTAGAAACGCCGGGTGGGGAAAAAACCAATGACCGCCGGGGCAATCCGTATCCTTACGGCACTCAGGCGTGGCACGATTGCATCAACAAAAACGGCTTGCAATTACCTGCCTTTAACCGCCGAGACCAAGACAGGCGCGAGACAACCGGGCAAGACGATCTGCCCGAGCAGCCTTATGTGCGGATACTGCTCACGCCGGCGGAAAAAAAATTGCTGGAAGATGTTTACTTAAGCGAGCTTGATTGATCTCGCTGTCACATCCCGGACGACCTTATAGGCTCTAAGCCCTCCCTACCTCAGGTGTTCATTGCCCGTCTTAGTTGTGTGATAGCGTCACGGTCTAGCTGCCCCGTGCGCAGGGCTGACGTACACAATGCCCCCCGGAAGCCCAAATAATCCGGCTGCATGGGCAGCAAGTCGGCCAGGTCCTCCCGGCGCAAGGAACCGGCCAGGCCGCAGAATAGGCCCAGCCCTTGGGCTAAGCCTACAAACCGTCTGGTTTCAGCGTGGCTCATCAGTGCCGTTAAGGAGCCTTGGCCCTTGTCGGCGGTATCCAGCATCACCCCGGTAAAATGGGCGGCTTTTAACGCCGGTAACAAGCCCCAGTCGGGTTGTTGGTCGGCAAACAGCACGGCGATAAGCCGGACGCCTTGTTGGGCCAAAGGTGACAAGGCGTTGATAACGGCGAGTGGCTCGCCGCCTGCAAAAACTCCCATTTTCACATAATCGACCCCGGTGGCGGCCATGTTCGCCACGGCATCGACGAGGATGCCCGCTTGCATGGGCAAATCGCCGACGGTGGCACTGACCGGGCAACGCCGGCCTAGGGCGGCGGTAATGCCTGCGACACTGGCGGCATCTAATGCCCCCAGTGCGCCCCGCGCCGGTTGTTTTAGGTCAATGATGTCAACCTGCGCTTCAAGTGCCATTAAGGCTTCATCCAGGTCGGTAACGCTGGCTAGCATTTTGGTCATGAGTTTTGCTCCGCTTTATGACTTGCGATGGCCGCCATCAGCCAACCCCAGGCTTCACGCTCGCGCTCGCCGGCGGTCTTGTCAAACCCGATCTGCAAATAGGCCAGCTCGGCTTCTATTTTTGGCCACGGCAACAGCGACAAGCGGCTGGTCAAAATGGCCGCCTCCAGCACTGCGAATTGGGCGCGGTTAAAACCGCTAAAAGGTTTGTGGTTAACGCTGTGCACGGGCCTGCACACTAACTTGGGGCGGACGGCGTCTTCCTCGACCCTGACCAGTGCCACTTCCGTGTGCGCCAAAGCACCAGCCAATACCTGGCCAGCCAGTTTTTCAGCCGGGCGCAACGGCCATTCCCGCCGCCCCGTGAGGCAGCCGGCAAACACCCGCACATCATCGCAATAATTGATGACGGCGGTTTGCGTGGCCAGCAGGTTGTCCAACGTGGTCGAAGGCCGGAACGGCAGGATCAAAAAGCCTGCCTCGACCACATGAACACCCATGGGCGCGATATGGGCCAAACCTAAGGCATTTTGGGTGGTGACGAGCACTTCTTGGATCATGGTTTTTTCAGGGTGCTACCAGCGGGTTTGAAGGTGTGCAAATCTACCGTGGTTTCGGTGGTTTGGCTGGCGCACCCCCAAGCCAGTTGTTCATCTTGGGTAAAGCGCTTGCCCAATTGCCAGGCGATTTGCGCCCGCGCCAGCTCCACCCCTAAATAAAAAGCATGGCCGCCGTCAGAGCCGACATTCAGGCTGGGGAATAAATCGAACGGGTCGGTGGCGGTGTGGAAGCCGTCGCGGTTAAAAACATGCACGCCTTCTTGGCTGACTTGAATCCTAAAGCTGGGGTCTTTGATTTGCCCGGCCCACTCTTTGATTTCTTCCTGGGAATTGGGAAAAGGTTTCGGTTCATGCAGCGCCATCAAGCCGGGGTTGATGTGCTTGGGCAAAGTTTGCTGGCTTTTCGCTGCGTACATGATGCGGCGCGCCAAATCGGCTTCTTTGACGGCACGGCAGGCATGGGCGCTCACTTCGGTGGTCAATATGTGGTGGATGTCCAATTCCGAGCAAATCCCCAGCATCAGGGCGTTAATCCCCGTCGTGTCGGCGTGGGTCAGCTCGGTGATATTGCCGACGCCGAGCATCATTGCCACCTCCGGGTGGCGTTGGCGGACGTCATGGTAACGGGCGATGGAGGCGGTGAAGCCAAAATGGATCGGGTCGAGGATAGGGTCTACGATAAACGGGCGGTTTTTGGCGCGCATCGCCGTGATGGCCCGGTCCAGCGACGCCAAATCCTCGTGCTGTTCGGGGATTAGCACCGGCGTTGCCGCCACTTCGTCGGCGACCCATAAGGTGCTTTCGTGCAGGCTGAGCAAAAAGTCTGCGCCCGCTTGGCCGCCCCGGAGCAAATCGGCCGTTTCCAAGGAATCCACGCTGACCAGGAAGCCCGCTTGTTTTAGGGCCTTAACCAAGGCTTCTAGGTGGGGAAAATCGGTGCTGGGCAAACAGCCGATGTCCATCACATCGGCGCCGTTTTGCCGGTAGTAATCGGCCCGTTTCAGCACCTCGCCAATGCTCAAATGGGGGGCGTCGGTGATTTCGGCAAAAATCTTCACCGCATACTGGCTTAAATCAGGGTCTAGGGCTTTGCCGCCAAAAAACTCCGGCAAGTCTTTCAATTCTTCCGGGCCACGCGCCACCGGCAAGCCCAGTTGTTGGGATAGAACGTCCAAATCGCCCCGGCAACGCCCCGGAATCAGGATGCGGTCGGCGCCAAAGGTATCATGCAGGCGACGGCCTATCATCTCGGCCGTCATCAAGGCTGCGACTTGCACACCCAATTGATGCACCGTGTAAGAAAATGCGGGCTGCATTTTTGCCAAAATGCCACGCAATTGCCTCTCGGCCAGCTTGCCGGTCAGGAACAGGATATGCTCGCTCACGGCAACGAGCCGATGCGGGCTGTCACCGCCTTTTGCAATTCCCCGACGCTTTCGACCACAGTGGTGTAGGAAAACGTTTTGAGTTTGGCGGTCCCTTCCAAGTCAATCTCCCGGGGATAAACCATCACCTTGCCGCCCGGTGCGGTGGTTTCCATTTCCGGGGCCACGTCGCACGGGTAAACAATGCTGGGTACGCGGCATTTCCCGGCTTGCGAGTACAAGTTAGTGACCAGCGTGTCGGCAATGCCCAGCACGCATTTGGCGACGGTATTGGACGTGGTCGGTGCCATCACCAAGGTGTGGTAATAGCCTTTGTAAAACAAGCCTACCGGCGGTGAGGAGGCGGCTTTGTCCCGATAAACCGGAAATTTGGCGCGGATAGCTTGCCAGTCGATGCGGTACATTTTCAGCACTTCTTCACCCGCCGGGCTGATGTACAAATCCACTTTTTCTAACGTCAGCATAAAGTCTAGGCATTCCTTGATGAAATGCCCGGAACCGGTGACGGCCCAAGCCAAGCGCGGTTTATCCATTGCAGTGAGGACAGGTTTCCAGGTTAGAAAATAAACCGGCTATTATACCCGAATTAACTAAACCGCTTGGCATGAGAGAGTTTTACGATGTCTTATTTCGGTAACAAACCGGTGATTATGGCTATCCTGAACGTGACCCCCGACAGTTTTTCCGATGGCGGTCACTTTATCGATGTCCATCAAGCCTTGGCGCAAACCCGGCGCATGGTGGGGGAGGGCGCGGACATCATCGACATCGGCGGCGAGTCCACCCGGCCGGGTTCCGAACCCGTGCCCGCCGACGAGCAAATGCGCCGGGTCTTGCCGGTCATTCGGGCGATACGCTCGGCATGGGGCGGTGATATACCAATCAGCATCGACACCACTTTGTATCCGGTCGCCGAAGCTGCCTTAAATGCCGGTGCTAATTGGGTGAATGATACCTCTGGCGGCTTAGATGATCCGCTGATAGTAAGCCTGGCCGCGCAAGCAAATACCCCCCTGGTCTTGATGCACCGGAAAGGCACACCGAAAACCATGCAGGACTGCCCGTATTATGACGACGTGGTTCAGGAGGTTTTGGCCGGGCTGAGGGAGCGCATCGAAGCCGCTTTGCAGGCGGGTGTCAAGCCCGGCAATATCGTCATCGACCCTGGCATCGGCTTTGGCAAGCGCAAACAAGACAACCTGGATTTGCTGGCCCATTTAGGGCGATTTGTCGCCACCGGGTACGACGTGTTGTTAGGTGCCAGCCGCAAACGTTTCATGGGCGGCCTTTGCGCGGTGACGGAACCTAGCGAATTGGTTACTGCCACTGCCGTCACGACAGCTTTGGGCGTGATGGCGGGGGTGCGCGTGTTCCGGGTGCATGATGTCAAGGAAAACCGGCAGGCGGCGGATGTAGCCTGGGCCATTCGACAGCGGTTAGGCGGCACGCCGTGACCGGAGCCAACTTTTGGTTTGGCGATTTAGGCGGCGGCACCCGCGTTTAATGCGGGTAGGTTAAGCCCAAACAGCTTGTCTAGGCTCGCGTGCAGTTCGTCAACGCCTTGCTTTTTTAACGAAGAAAAAAGCTGTGCGGAAACGGGTACGGTCAAAACAGACAGTTCCTCTTGTACCTCAGAGAGAATTTTTTGGCCGATGCTCAGGCTGAGTTTGTCGGCCTTGGTCAGAATGATATGCAGGGGCAATTGCGAATGTTGACACCAATTAACCATCTGCCGATCGTAAGCGGTGAGCGGATGCCGGATGTCCATGACCAAAACCAAGGCGGCCAGTGATTGCCGGCTGGCTAAATACGCTTCCAACAATTGTTGCCATTGAATTTTTACAGCTTCAGCCACTTGGGCGTAACCGTATCCGGGTAAATCGACAAAACGCAGGCCCTCACGGATGGCGAAAAAGTTGAGCATTTGCGTCCTGCCCGGGGTTTTGCTGACCCGCGCTAGGTTTTTTTGCCGAGTCAACGTATTGATGGCACTGGATTTGCCCGCGTTGGAACGGCCCGCGAACGCAATCTCCCAGCCCTCATCGGGTGGGTTAATTTTAAGCTCTGGGGAGCTGATTAAGAATTTTGCTTGATGGTAAATCGGGTTCATCGTCACCTCGCCTAAGCTTGCCGATTAAGGTAGAATTCCAGGGCACGCCGCCCGCCTGCATTGGATGCAGGCCATAAAAATAACATGCTACAGGACAATCCAATGAAAAATACCTTGCTGGGATTTTTATTGGTGCTGGTTTTTGCCAGCACCTCACCCCTTTTACAGGCCGCTGGCGACCCTGACGCCGGCCAGGAAAGTGCCCAGGCCTGTGCCGGTTGCCACGGCGAAAACGGCAATAGTTTAGTCGCGGCATTTCCTAAATTGGCCGGGCAGCATGCCACTTATTTGGTTAAACAGTTGCAGGCCTTCAAAAACGGCAGCCGACAAAATGCCATGATGGCGGGTTTTGCCATGCCGCTCAGTGAGCGCGACATGGCGAACATTGCCGCTTATTACGCGGAGCAGAAAATTTCCCCTAACGATTTGCCCGTTAGCGATGAAGACGATGCAGATGCGGCTAAAACGCAAAAATCTGTACCCGCCTTGATCGCCCAAGGCAGCGATTTATACCGCAACGGCAATTTAGCTAGAGAGGTTTCCGCGTGCATAGCCTGCCACGGACCCGCCGGCGAGGGCAACCGGCCAGCGGCTTTTCCGTCGTTGAAATCACAACATGCAGAGTACTTAATCAAAGCCCTCAGTGATTACAAAACCGGTGCCCGAGGCAACAGCCCCGATAACATGATGCACATGATTGCCAAAAAAATGACCGAGGAAGAAATTAAGGCAGTTTCTTACCGTATTTCCATGATGCCGTAGCCGAAACAGCCACCTACCACTTAGAATTTAGGAGATACCTGACCATGCTAAAAAAACTTATCCGTGTTTTTTGCTTGCCCCTGTTAATGTGCCTGCCCCTGCTGGCCGTAGCCGAGGAGACAGGCGAAGGCTATGAAAAACTGGCCAATCCACAGCCTACTCAACACCCCGATAAAGTCGAGGTCATGGAGTTTTTTTGGTACGGCTGCCCCCATTGTTATAGCCTTGAGCCAGAATTAGCCGCTTGGTTGAAAACAGCACCCGCTAACATCCATTTTATCCGCCAGCCGGCCGTATTCAACGAAACCTGGGGCAAGCACGCAAAAGCCTATTTTGTGGCCGAAGCCTTAGGTGTTGTCGATAAAGTCCACGCCGACCTATTCGATGCCATCCAAAACAAAAAACAGAAACTGGACGACGAAGCCGAATTAGGTGATTTTTTCGTGGCGCACGGTGTTGATAGGGATCAATTTGAGACCGCCTACCACTCTTTTGCCGTGGATGCAAAAATGCGCCAAGCACCGATCATTTCCGGACGTTATGGGATTACCGGCGTTCCTGCGGTGGTCATTAACGGTCAATACGTTACCAGCGGCCCGCTGGCCGGTTCTCATGAAAAAATGTTGGCTGTAATGGACCGGTTAATTAAGCGAGAAAGCCAGGCAAAATAAAAAGCCCGCGTTGGCGGGGCATGAAAAGACGATGCCCTGCCTCATTTACAACACACCCGACCCAGTGGAAACTGGCAGCTAAAACAACTGCCCTTGCCCAGCTCGCTCACTATCCCCAGATGCGCATCGTGGCGCATCAGCACATGCTTGACAATGGCAAGCCCTAACCCCGTACCCGGCACTTTTTTCCGGCGTTTGCTCTCCACCCGGTAAAAGCGCTCAGTTACCCTGGGTATGTCGACCGGGGCGATGCCTTCGCCAAAGTCTTCTACCTCCAATACGATGGCTTGCTTGGCCTGAAACCAACGCACTTTGACCGGTGTATCGGCAGGCGAGTATTTGAGGGCGTTGCCTAGCAAATTAGTGAAGGCACTGCGCAGGTCTTGTTCTTCGCCGTAAATGTGCGCGGTTGTCTCCAGCGTTAACTCAATGCGGCGGCCGGCATTGCCTAAGGTGTCGCCCTCTTTGCAAATCTGGTTCAACAAAGCAGGCACATCAATGCATTGCGGCTTTTTTTGCTGGGTCTCCAGGCGGGTCAGCAACAACAAATCATCGACTAGATGCTGCATTCTTTCAGTTTGACCTTGCATTTCCTTGAAAGAAGCGGTTAACAGCGCGGAGCTGCCGTCATCCATGTCTTGCAAGGTTTCCAGATAACCCTTGAGCACCGTCAAAGGCGTTCGTAGTTCGTGGGAAACGTTGGCGACAAAGTCCTTACGCATGGTTTCCATTTTTTTCAGTTGGGTAACGTCCTGTGCCAGCATTAAGCGCAGGTCATCGCCGTAGGGAATAATGCGAACTTCTAAGGTCAAGCGGTGGTTAATGGGCGAGGGAATAACGGTTGGTCGGTGGTACTGGCGCGATTTTAAATAACCGGTGAACTCGGGAAAACGGATTAAGTTGGTAATACGCTGGCCTCTGTCGTCCGGTTGCAGGCCTAATACTTGCCGGGCTGCTTTGTTGGCCCATTCAATGCCATCGTCTAAACGCAATACCACCGCTGCATCGGGCAATGCTTCCGTGGCCAGACGGATTTGTTCCATAAACCGCCGTAATTTTTTTTTCCGGCGTTGGCCATTTTTTTTAAGACGGCAAACCTGGTGGTAGACATCCGCCCAGCCTCCGTCCGCTTCAGGGCAGTCGCCCTTAGTGCCTTTGGCCAGGCATTTTTCTAAACGGCCAAGCCAATAAATTTGGCGACCCCAAGACAGCACCGTCGCCGCCAAGGCCCACGGCAGCAAGCTGCCGCCATGCCAGCCGAGGATGGCTACAGCCAAAGCTGTCCAGGAAGCTCTATGAAGTTCTTTGCGCAAAACCGGCATAAGCGCGTTTAGTCTGTCAGTGAGAACCGATAACCAAAGCCACGCACCGTCTGTACTAAGTCTTCGCGGCCGTGTTCGCCCAAAATTTTCCGCAACCGGCGGATATGAACATCAATGGTGCGCTCTTCGATGTAAACGCTGCGCCCCCAGACTTGGTCCAGCAACTGGGTTCGGCTGTAGACTTTATCCGGGTGGGTCATGAAAAACTGCATCAGGCGGAATTCAGTCGGGCTGACCTCCAGTTGTTTATCGCCAATGCTGAACCGGTGTTGTTCGGTATCCAACACCAAGTCGCCTAGGACAATCTGCGCAGAACCCTGAATTTTTCCGCTTCTACGCAGCACCGCCCGAATCCGGGCGACCAATTCTTTGGGTGAAAAAGGCTTGGTGACATAATCATCGGCACCGATTTCAAGACCCCGCACCTTGTCTTCCTCCTCGCCGCGTGCGGTCAGGACGATGATGGGCAAGTCTCTGTAGATAGGCTCTTTTTTTAACCGCCGGGCCCAGTCCACACCGCTCATGCCGGGCAACATCCAATCTAACAGAATCAGGTCAGGGATGCTGTCCTCCAGGGATTTTTGAGCTTCTTCGGCATCGGCGACAGCAGTGGACTTATACCCGGCCTGCTCGAGTACCATCATTAACATGCCTCGGATGGCGTCTTCATCTTCAATAACTAGGATATTGAGTCGGGACATTCTATGGCTAAACTTTGTGGTGGGCCGGTTATGGTAACAAAGCCTTGGTTAAGGCTTCATGAAAACTTGCCCACCTCGCCCTAATTGGATTAACTACACTGCTTCTGGACGTTATGAAAGCCATTGAAATTACCCATTATGCTTTGACCCCCTGCACACGGTGCGTGCCTAGGCCGTCCGGCCATGACGTTTTAGTCCGCGTTGCCGCCGCTGGGGTAAATCGCCCCGATTTGCTGCAATGTCAAGGTCTCTACCCACCCCCGCCGGGGGCTTCGGACATTCCAGGCTTGGAAATCGCCGGCACCGTAGTCGGTACAGGCGAGGCCGTGACCCGTTGGCAACCGGGTGATGCCGTTTGCGCCTTGGTCAGTGGCGGCGGCTATGCCGAGTATTGCCTGGCGGATGAAGCACTGTGTCTACCGCTGCCTCAAGGGCTTGGCTTTATCGAGGCTGCTGCACTGCCTGAAACCTATTTTACGGTGTGGAGCAATGTGTTTGAGCGAGGCCGTTTACAAGCCGGGGAAACCTTGTTGGTACACGGTGGCAGCAGCGGCATAGGCACGACGGCCCTTCAAATGGCTAAAGCCTTTGCTGCTAAAGTCATCGTGACCGTCGGCAGCGACCAGAAAGCTGAGTTTTGCCTAGGCTTAGGCGCAGATGCCGCCATTAATTACCGGGAACACGATTTTGTTGCGGCCATTAAAACGTTAACAGACGGTCAAGGTGTCAATGTTATTCTCGACATCGTAGGCGGCGATTATTTTCCGCGTAATATCAATTGCTTGGCTACGGACGGGCGGTTATTGCAAATCGCCCTGCAAGGAGGGGTGGAATCGACCATCAACTTGCTGCCGATTATGCTAAAACGCCTGACCATTACCGGCTCCACCTTACGCGCTAGGAAAGTGGCATTCAAAGCCGACATTGCTCACAAGCTGCACACGCGCGTATGGCCACTACTGGCTGCGGGTACCCTCAAGCCCATTATCCACGCCACGTTTGCCTTAGAAAAAGCCCAAGACGCTCACGATCTGATGGCCAGCAGCCAGCATCGAGGGAAAATTGTACTGGAAGTCATTTAATGCGCCAGCACCACTTTCGGTCAGCTTGCACCGTTTGCGAAGCCCTGTGCTTGATTGGCGTTTGTGCTGAGCGTGTCGAAGCCGTTGTAAGGTATGCAGCACTTACTTTTTCTTTATAATGACTCCGGCAATGGGTTAAAGTCTCGTACCGCCTACCCTACGCACACTTCCTGGGCCATCATGCGGCATTGACTACCAGACCAGACGCTATAAGCTGGTGTCATCGCCTCCCTCCTAAGCAGATACGAAAAACCATCATGTACGCGCACTTAGAAACCGCCGCAAATCCAGAACACCTAAAACGGGTTGTCGTTGACCCGGTTTCCCGCGTTGAAGGGCATGGTAAAGTCAGCCTGCTGTTAGATGCCGACAATAAAATCCATCAAGCCCGCCTGCATATCGTCGAATTCCGGGGCTTTGAACGCTTCATACAAGGCCGACCCTATTGGGAGCTGCCGGTATTGGTGCAGCGTTTATGCGGCATCTGCCCGGTCAGCCACCACCTTGCCGCCGCTAAAGCTATTGACCAACTGGTCGGGGTTGACCCGGAAAACCTGCCCGTCTCGGCTGATAAATTACGTCGCTTGCTGCATTTTGGCCAAGTGTTGCAATCCCACGCGCTGCATTTTTTTCATTTGTCCAGCCCCGACATTTTATTTGGTTTTGAAAGTGACATCGGCCAACGCACGGTGCTTGCGGTATTGGCCGATTACCCAGAAATTGGCTTGCAAGGCGTCCGCTTACGCAAATACGGCCAAGAAGTGATTCGTATGGTGTCAGGCAAACGGATACACGGCACCGGTGCCCTTGCCGGCGGCATGAACAAAGCCCTGACGGTAGCCGAACGCGATTATTTATTGACCGACATCGACCAGATAATCGCCTGGGCGCAAGCCTCCGTAGGCTTGATTCAGCAAGTCCATTGCAGCAATCTGCCCTACTACGATGAATTCGCCACCATCCCCAGTAACTACCTGAGCTTAGTCAAGCCGGACGGTGCTTTGGAGCTTTATCATGGCGGTCTGCGTGTCAAAAGGGCCAACGGTGAAACTTTTATCGACCACATCGATTACTGCCGGTACCATGAATTCATTCATGAAGAAGTGCGCTCCTGGAGCTACATGAAATTTCCTTATTTGCTGTCTCTGGGTAAAGAGCAGGGCTGGTATCGGGTCGGGCCATTGGCGCGAGTCAATAACTGCGATTTTATTAACACCCCTTTGGCCGAAGCGGCGCGGCTGGACTTTAAAGCCCATGCCCATGGCGGCATGGTGCACAGTACCCTAGCCTTCCATTGGGCGCGCCTAATTGAACTCCTGCATTGTGCGGAAGGCATTAAAGCGCTGTTGCATGATGCTGACATTTTAGGCGGTGAATTGGTCGCCCAGGGCGAAAAACGCTATGAAGGCATTGGCGTCATCGAAGCGCCACGCGGAACGCTATTCCATCATTACCAAGTCGATGAAAACGGCATTGTCATTAAAGCCAATTTGATCGTCTCCACCACCAGCAACAATAGTGGCATGAACGAATCCATACGCCAAGTAGCGGACACCTATTTGACCGGCAGGGAACTGACCGAGCCTTTGCTGAATAACTTGGAAGTGGCCATTCGTGCGTATGATCCCTGCTTGTCCTGTGCCACCCATGCCATTGGTAAAATGCCGTTGCAGGTGGAATTGCTGGCGGCAGACGGGCTTGTGTTGGACAAACGGGTAAAACACAGTGACGGTTCGGTGACCCATGCTTGAGTCGGCAGCGTCAGTCAAGCCGCTGCTGGTGTTTGGCTACGGCAACCTGAGTCGGGGGGATGATGCGCTCGGGCATTTGTTGGCTGAGTATGTCGCCGGACTTTGCGAACTGGACGAAAGGGTAGAAACGCTGCTCGATTTCCAGATGCAAATCGAACACGCCTTGGATTTGGAAAACCGGCACTTGGTGTTATTTGCCGATGCCACCGTCGCAAAAGGCGTTAACGCGTTCTGCTTTAGCGAATTGAAAGCTTGCCGGGATACCAGCTACAGCACCCACGCGATCAGCCCTGCGGCGGTAATGTTCGTGTACAAAAGCATTAAGAAACAGCCACCGCCACCGTGTTTTCTGTTGGCCATAAAAGGCGAGCACTTTGAATTAGGCGAGCCGCTTAGTGCAAGTGCTGCCGCTAATTTAGCGCGGGCGTATCGCTTTACCGATCACTTGCTGGCAAATCCTTGTTACAGCCATTGGCAAACTATCGCGACAAACCCATCAGCCACGGAAAATAGCACCTAAAAAAACGGGCATCGTTTGATGCCCGTCGGTTTTTTTGCTGGCTTTACTCTGCCGATGCCACGTCTATACGTTTCGGCTTGACGGCTTCGCGTTTCGGAATAATAACTTCCAAGACACCGTTTTTGCATTTGGCACTGATGGCCTCAGCGTCGGCTGAATCCGGCAAACTGAAACGCCGGTAAAATGCCCCGTAAGTCCGCTCAATGCGCTTATAACCCTCTTTCTCGGTTTTAGCTTCACTTTTCTTTTCGCCTTTTAAGGTCAAAATTCCCGCTTCCATGTGCACTTCAATTTCTTCCGGTTTTACTCCGGGAATGTCGGCATGCAGCACAAATTTGTCGCTTTCCTCTTTGATGTCGACAGCGGGTGCCCATTCGGCGGTAGAAATGGAACCGTCGCTATTTTGCGTCTCGCGGGAAAGCTCTAATTCTTTTTGCAACTGCTTCAACAATCCCCAAGGTTCATAATGGATGAGAGCCATGCTACTTCCTCCTAACGTTTGCTGGTTGATGAAAGATTTTTTGCGTGGGCCAACATGGGGGGCTGTGTTTTTTTTTTCAAGCGTTCGGAAAAATAATTTTACTGGCCTATTGATTGGGCTGTCGCGGCACAAGTGATGGGTCGAATGGCGGCAAGAACAGCCGTTCGGCTCTCGTTGCAAACCGTTTGGCGCGACTTGCCGCACGTATTAACCGGCGGCAAAAAAGTTAGCCGTACCTTAACGGTGTCCAAAGACAATACCTTGATCAAATGCGGGATGAATGGGTCGTCGCCGACAAACGGGGCAATGGCCTTAGCGGCACCTAAGTATTCAATGGCCACGGGCTGGACCAGCGACTTAGTCAGCATGGCCGGCTGGAACAAAGAAGCGTGAAAGTTTAAAACATCAGTGCCTGCAGTGGTGGTGCCTTCCGGAAAGAAGATGACATGAGTGTTTTGTTTCAGCAGCCAAACCATGCGTTCAGAGGTTTCCAGAATGTTTTTTTTATCGCCCCGGCGGATAAAAATGGTGCCGATTTGCCGGGCTAAGAAACTGATCACCGGCCAGTCCAAAATATCGCGTTTGGCGACAAAATAGGGCGGAAAACAGCGTCCTAAAATGACAATATCTAACCAAGATATGTGGTTACTGACAATTAAGGCCGTTCGTTCTGGCCATTCGCCGTGCTGTTCGACATTCAGGCCTATAACCGCCGCAACCCAAATCAGCCATTGTTTCTTGGCGGTATCGCAAAATTTTTTCGCCGGGTTTTTAGTCAGCAACCAATTCGCCAATGGAAACACGACTGCCGTCAACACCAGACCGGCCATAAACAAAAGAGCAATGAAACTGAGCTTATAAATTTGTAGAACTGTTAATTTCATTGCTGACCTGAAAATCCTTCATATAGTGTTTGCTGTAACGTTCTTGTACTTGATTCAAGGGCAGCAACACCAGTACGTCCATGCAGTTGAAATCTTCATCCCAGCAAGGTTCACCGCAGATGAGGGCACCAAAACGCAAATAAGCTTTTAGCAATGGCGGGATACCAGATTCATCGCGATCGCAACGCAAATTTGCAGGTATCGGCACGGTAGGGCTGACTTGGTAAGTATCAGGAGCGATGTTTTTGGCATCAATACTCCGGTAGACAGCATCGACCGCAAACCCGCTAGGTCCGGGGGTGATGCTGGCACAGCCCAACAGATAGTTAAAGCCACCTCTTAAGGCATATTCAACCAAGGCCGACCACAGCGTGGTCAATACCACGCCGCCACGGAAGTCAGGATCCACACAAGTGCGGCCGACTTCCAAAAAACGGCCCGGCATTTCCAGGACGCGATCCAAGTTAAATTCACTTTGGGAATAAAAACGGCCCAATTTTTGCGCCTGTGTGTCCGTCAGCAAACGGGTGTAACCAACAACTTTTTGGGTTTCGTTGTCGAATACCACCAAATGGTCGCAGTGATTGTCAACTTCATCAAAGTCAAGTCCCTCCACAGCCGATTTCAGTTTTGCGCCCAGTTCTTGGGCAAAAATTCGATACCTGAGTCTTTGCGCTTCCTGGATCAGTTCAGGCGTGTTTGCCACAAAGCATTCCAGACGTTTTGCGGGTTTAGCAGTGAGTTCGGGGTTTTTTATGGCCATAGTAAGATGAGGGTTTTTAAAACTAACTGGCTACGATAATCAACAAAAATGTCAGTATCATTACAGCTTAGCGAATACAAAATGGCAAAAACTGCCGCATAAAAAACCTAAGCGGACAGGCCTATAAGCCCTGGTGTTTTCTGTTAACGGTTGCCGACTGGATTGCACTGCAAGGATTTTATCCTAAGAATGAGCTAACGTGTTTGATGCATGGATAAAAAAATGTTCCGCACTGTGGTTTTTATACCGTGGATGAAGCTGAAAAACAGGTGCGTGTGCGAGCCGCCCAGCGCACCGTGCAAAACAAACCAAGCCACAAACAAGCAGTAAGCTGATCCCTTTTCTACGGTACACCGTGCGCCATTTGGCAGCCGCTCTTCGACAGGTACAGCAAAGCGCAGAAGACTTCGTAAAGCTCCACTTGCCGGGGGCGGGTCTTCTTTCTGAACCCTTCCAACAAGGGACGGATGCGTTCAAAAAGATAACCTTAGTTTTAGCCCGTCAGGTTTGGGAAATCCTTAATTGAAGAAGTAGAATTTGATTTCGGCCAGCGGGAAGTCGGTAAAAGTGAAGTCCTGGGTATGCACAGTATGGCTGTTGCCGTCCCCGCAAACGAGGGTGGCGGTCTGGCCGGGGCAGGCCGTCAGTTTGTGGGCTTGCGTCCTTCGCAAGACCCATCCACGATAAAACCGAAAGTAAAGGGAGACAATATGATGGATTTCGCCATTCACCTCGAAGCCCGTGATCCGGCACGAAACATTTGGCGGGCCTATAGCATGATGGGCGGGCAAGATTTGTTTGGGGATTGGGTCGTCGTTCTCAGCTATGGACGGATCGGGGCGAAAGGCCGGACAAAGACCGTCACGCTGCCCGATAAGGAGGCAACATGCCGCTATGTGCAGCAGTGCTTGAAGAAACGAGAAAGTGCGCCAAAACGCATTGGAATTGGCTATAAAGTGATACGCGCCACTGGCTTGTGGGAAGAATTTATTGAATCAAGGAACGCATGAAGATACTCAAAAACAGCGGAAATGAGCGGGTTATTGATGAACTGCGTAAATGTCTTATAGCGCTATCTAAACTTGACGTTGCCTCGCCTTCGTTTTCGCTTTTCGCCTTCGGAGAAGTGCGGGAACGCCTGCAAAAATTAGATAAGTGCCGCATGATGTTGCCCAACGCCAAAGCAAATGATCTGGATATTGTCGATTCCCTATCCGACCGTTTTTTTCGAAACCGCCTCCAAACCCGATGGTTGGCGAAGCAATGCGCGGAGTGGATAGAAAAGACCACGGAAATTAAGCGCGTTCCTGGTGTTCTTCTACAAGCAATGCTTATCATCGCAAGCCCAGAAAAAACGCTCAACCGCGTCATTACCGGCAATTGTTCATTTTCCACCGAAGGGCTAGGCATTACCCCCGGCAACCAGTTTGGCCTTATCCAGCTTTCCGAGAGTGCCGAAGAATGTGCGCTTTTCGGCTCCTGGTTTACATCGTTATGGGACAGTTTGCCCGCCGCACCCGAAGCAAAAACCGACTTCCTCGCCATGCTTAGGGCGTTGATCGCGCACAAAGAACCGTCCCTCGTTTACTATTTGATGCTCTACCGGCTTTTCAAAGACATGGGCGAGGAACTGGACGAAGAGCGCATCATTAAATCTGCGACCGGCATTCGCAACACAACCGTCTGGAAAAAGTTATACAAATTTCAGCGGGATGGTGTGGTGGGCGCTATCGACAAGCTAGAGCGGCATGGCGGCTGCATCATCGCCGACAGCGTGGGCTTGGGTAAAACTTTCGAAGCCTTGGCTATCATCAAATACTATGAGCTTCGCAACGACCGCGTGTTGGTTCTCGTGCCCAAGCGCTTGCGAGACAACTGGACACTCTACAAAGCCAACGACCGGCGCAACAGTTTAGCTTCCGACCGTTTCAACTACGATGTGTTAAACCACACCGATCTATCGCGGGATGGCGGCTTGTCCGGCGACATTGACCTTAGCCACGTCAACTGGGGCAACTATGACCTGGTGGTCATCGACGAATCCCACAACTTCCGCAACAAGGCCACTCACAAAGACCGTGAGACGCGCTACGACCGGCTGATGCGCCGCATTATCCAGCAAGGCGTCAAAACCCGTGTGCTGATGCTCTCCGCCACGCC
>DBNW01000082.1:0-11302 GCA_002299425.1 Methylococcaceae bacterium UBA662
CACCTTCGTCATCGGCGGTCGCCTCGACAGTGCCGGCAGCAACGCTAAGCTGGGTTTGGGTCAATATTTGGTGGCCGAGGCCGACGAAAGCGATGCGTCATTTTTGTATTTGCAGCCGATGGTGGCAGTGGTCACCAATATCGACCACGACCACATGGAAACCTATGGCAACAGCTACCAACGGTTGAAAGACACTTTTATCGAATTTTTGCATCACCTGCCGTTTTACGGCTTAGCGGTGCTGTGTTTGGATGATGCCGGGGTTAGGGAAATCCTGCCGCAACTGTCCAAGCCGGTGGTCACTTATGGCGTGGCTGAAAACGCCGATGTCCGCGCCGTCAACATCAAGCAGGAAGGCATGTGCACGTCATTCACCGTGCTGCGGCGCGGCGGCTACCCGCCCTTGGCCATTACCCTGAACTGGCCCGGTTGGCACAACATGCTCAATGCTTTGGCGGCGGTTAGCGTCGCCACCAAGCTGGATGTCGATGATGCCGCCATTGTCAACGGGTTGGCGGCGTTCAAAGGGGTCGGCAGGCGTTTCCAGATTCATGCCGAACTGGAATGTGACGGGGGTTCATTGACCTTGGTCGATGACTACGGCCATCACCCACGCGAAATCGCCGCAACCTTGGAAGCCTTGCGCCAAGCCTGGCCAGACCGGCGCGCCGTGTTGGTGTTCCAGCCGCACCGCTATACCCGCACCCGGGATTTGTTTGAAGACTTCGTGCAAGTGCTGTCCGGTGTGGACGTGCTGGTGTTGCTGGAGGTGTATGCGGCGGGTGAAAGCGAAATTTTGGGTGCCGATGGCCGCGCCTTAAGCCGCGCCATCCGGATACGCGGGCAGGTTGATCCGGTATTTGTCGATGACCGCGAGCAACTGCCGGCCGTTTTGGCGGCAATCGTGCGGCCTGATGATGTGCTGTTGACGATGGGGGCGGGCAATGTCGGGCAGATTGCCGCCGAATTGCCCAAGACCTTGCTTGAGGCGTTGGCGGTCTGATGCGCGGGCGGCTGTTGTTGGGCGAGCGCTTGGCCAAATACACCAGTTGGCGGGTGGGCGGGCCGGCGCAGCGTTTGTACCTCCCTCATGACAAAGCGGATTTGATTGATTTTGTGAAAAACCTGCCCGCCGATGAACCGGTGTTTTGGCTGGGCCTAGGCAGCAATCTGTTGGTCCGTGACGGCGGCATTCGTGGTACGGTGATCAACACCAAAAACCGCTTGAAAGCATTGTCTTTGGCGGCAGACGGTACGGTCTATGTGGAAGCCGGGGTGCCGTGCGCCCTGGTCGCCCGGTTTTGCGGGGAGCACGGTTTGCTGGGGGCGGAATTTTTGGCCGGTATTCCCGGCACGATGGGCGGGGCCTTGAAAATGAATGCCGGGGCTTTTGGCGGCGAAACCTGGGGCATCGTCCAGCAGGTGGAAACCCTAGACAAAACCGGGGCGGTTAACCGGCGCGTTCCCGATAATTATGACATTAGCTACCGCTCGGTCAAAGGGCATGAAGGCGAAGGGTTTTTGTCGGCAACACTGCGTTTAGAACAGGGGGACAGCAGCGCCAGCCAGCAGAAAATCAAAGAACTGTTGGATAAACGGGCGAGAACCCAGCCGACCCACCAACCCAGTGGCGGGTCGGTATTTAAAAACCCGCCGGGCGATTTCGCGGCGCGGTTGATCGAGCAGACAGGTTTGAAAGGATTGCTGATGGGCGGGGCGCAAGTATCGGAAAAACACGCTAATTTTATCGTCAACACCGGCCAGGCCACGGCGCAAGACATTGAACAACTGATTTATTTTGTGCAACGGCAAGTTAAAGAAAAACAGGGGGTCGATTTGCAAACCGAGGTCTGTACGGTGGGTGAGACCGGATCGGTTATCCAAGTTACTGATCCGGAACAGTTCGGCCGGGTGGCCGTGATGATGGGCGGTACCGCCGCCGAACGCGAGGTTTCCTTAAAAAGCGGGGCGGCGGTTTATCAGGCGCTGAAAAACCAGGGCGTGGACGTGCAGGCGGTTGATGTCACCGGCAGCCCCATTGAAGCGTTACAAGGGCTGGCCGTGGACAGGGTGTTCAACATCATCCACGGGCGCGGTGGTGAGGACGGCGTGTTGCAAGCACTGTTGCAGGTCATGGGTATCCCGTACACCGGCAGTGGCGTGTTGGCTTCAGCATTGGCGATGGACAAGCTGCGCACCAAGCTGTGCTGGCAAGGGTATGGCCTGAACACGCCAAAATGGCGGGTGCTAAACAGCACGGCCGACCTGGATGCCTGCATCGATGCTTTGGGTTTCCCGGTGATCGTCAAACCGGCCGAAGAAGGTTCCAGCTTAGGCATGAGCAAGGCCGGCAACCGTGAAGAATTGGTTGCGGCCTTGGCCTTGGCCTTGCAATTCAACTGCGCGGTTTACGCCGAACAATGGGTGGCCGGCCAAGAATACACGGTGGGCATTTTGGATGGCCAGGCTTTGCCGGTGATCCGGCTGGAAACCCCGAACGCTTTTTACGATTACCAAGCCAAATACCTCGCCAATACCACCCGATACCATTGTCCCTGCGGGCTATCGGAAACTGAGGAAAAAAACTTGCAGGCGGTGTCATTGCAGGCCGGGCAAGTCATAGGCATCAAGGGCTGGGCCAGGGTGGACGTGTTTATCGATGCAGCGGGGCACTACCAATTGATTGAAATTAACACCGTACCCGGCATGACCGACCACAGTCTGGTGCCGATGGCGGCCAGGCAAGCCGGGATCGGTTTTGCACACTTGGTCTGGCGGATTCTGGCGACCAGTTTGGCGTAAATGGTGAAGCTAAGCGGCAAGGCAGTCCTATTGACGGTTGGGGTAATAGGTCTGGGCGTGGGGCTTGCCGTGACTGGGGGTTGGGTGCGGCTACCGCAAGTTAAAGCTTGGTCTAGGCCCATTGACCATGTCCGCATTACCGGGGCTTTCCAGCAATTGGGCAAGGATGAGCTTAAGGCCGCGTTGCTGCCGCTGGTTAGTGCCAGTTTTTTTGAGGCCGACATGAAAGCCATACAGCAGGCCGTGGCCGCCTTGCCTTGGGTTAACAGCGTTTCGGTGCGAAGGGTTTGGCCGGACACCATCGACATTCAGGTAGAAGAAAAAATCGCCCGTGTGCGCTGGGGCGAGACGCAGTTAATGACCGAGGACGGGGTTTTGTTTGCGCCCAAAAGCCTGGACGGGTTTGAACATTTGGTTAAGTTGGACGGGCAGGTGTCGCAGCGGCTGAAAGTGCTGGAGATTATGGCCGGCATTAAAACGGCCCTGGCCGACCGGGCATTGGCACTGGCGCAGTTTAGAATCAACGAACGCGAATCCTGGTCGATTGAACTGGCCACAGGCTTGGTGGTTTTGTTGGGGCGTGATGGGCAGTTGGACAAATTGCAGCGATTTTTAAGGGCGTTGTCGTTATTAAAACAAGAACAGGTGGCCGCGATGGCGGTGGTCGATTTGCGCTATCCAAACGGTTTCGCGGTTGCCTGGAAACCGGACACCCCAGAATTTGATTGGGCGGCTATTGCCCATCCAAATCCGATAAAAAACGCGGCGGAAAAAACGCAATAGAGTGATGACATGGCTAAAAGAACAGAACGTAATTTAATCGTCGGCCTGGATATCGGTACTTCCAAAGTCGCGGCGATTGTCGGCGAAATCAATCCTGATGGTGGCATTGAGGTCATCGGTATCGGTAGGTCGCCATCGCGTGGCCTGAAAAGGGGCGTGGTGGTCAATTTGGAATCCACCGTACAATCCATACAACGGGCGATAGAAGAAGCCGAGCTGATGGCCGGTTGCCAGATTAAATCGGTATTTGCCGGCATCGCCGGCAGCCATATCAGCAGCCTGAATTCACACGGCGTGGTGGCCATCAAGGACAAGGAAGTCACCCAATACGATATTGACCGGGTGATCGACTCGGCCCGGGCGATGGCGATCCCGGCCGACCAAAAAATCCTGCATATCTTGCCGCAGGAATTCATCATCGACCGCCAGGACGGCATCAAGGAGCCGATCGGCATGTCCGGTATCCGGCTGGAAGCGCGGGTGCACATGGTCACCGGCAGCGTCAGTGCCTCGCAGAACATCATCAAGTGCATACGCCGTTGCGGCCTTGAAGTGGAGGACTTGGTGCTGGAGCAATTGGCCTCTTGCAATGCGGTGCTGACCGAGGATGAAAAAGAATTGGGCGTGTGCCTGATTGACATGGGCGGCGGCACCACCGACATCGCCATTTATGTCGATGGCGCCATCCGCCACACCGCCGTGATCCCGATAGCCGGCGACCAGGTCACCAACGACATCGCCGTGGCTTTGCGCACCCCGACCGTCAACGCCGAGGAGATCAAGCAAAAATACGCCTGTGCGTTGACGCAACTGGTGGATACCGAAACCAAGATTGATGTGCCCAGCATTGGCGACCGGGCACCGCGCAAAATTTCCATGCAAAATTTGGCGGAAATCATCGAGCCGCGTTACGAGGAACTGATGATGCTGGTGCAAAAGGAACTGCGCCACAGTGGCAATGAAGAATTGATTGCCGCTGGCATTGTCTTAACGGGGGGCAGTTCAAAAGTCAGAGGCTTAACTGAACTGGCGGAAGAAATTTTCCATATGCCAGTGCGTGTAGCGGGTCCTGAAAACGTCGTGGGTTTGCCGGAAGTGGTGAAAAACCCGATGTTTTCAACCGGTGTGGGGTTGTTGATTTATGGTAGGGAGCATCAGGGCATGGGCAAAACCCTGGATGCCGAACAAGGGGGATGGATGCAGCAGATGAAAAACTGGTTTAGCGGAAATTTTTGATTTTAATCGTGGTTCTGAATGAAGAGGGCAGAAAAATGAAATACGAATTAGTGGATATGTACAGCCAGGCTGCCGTCATTAAAGTCATCGGTATCGGTGGCGGCGGCAGTAACGCAGTCAATCACATGGTGGACAGCCAATTGCAAGGGGTGGAGTTTATTTGCGCCAACACCGACGCCCAGGCTTTACGCAAATTGCATGTCGGCACTATCATCCAACTGGGCGTGGAACTGACTAAAGGCTTAGGGGCGGGCACTAACCCTGAGATCGGCCGAGATGCCGCTTTGGAAAATAAAGAGCGCATCAAAGAAGCCCTGCAAGGGGCCGATATGGTGTTCTTGACCGCCGGCATGGGCGGCGGCACCGGCACCGGCGCGATTCCGGTGATTGCCGGGCTTGCCAAAGAAATGGGCGTGTTGACCGTGGCCGTCGTCACCAAGCCGTTTGCCTTTGAAGGCAAGAAAAAACAAGCCGTGGCCGAGCAAGGTATTGCTGAATTGGAGCGGCATGTGGATTCTTTGATCACCATCCCCAACCAAAAGTTATTGCCGGTGTTGGGCGAAAACATGTCGTTGATGAACGCCTTCAAGGCGGCCAATGACGTGTTGTTGAATGCCGTGCAGGGTATCACCGAGCTGATCGTGCATCCGGGCATGATCAACGTTGACTTCGCCGATGTCAGAACCGTCATGACCGGCATGGGGGCGGCCATTATGGGCATCGGTTCGGCCACCGGCGAGCAACGCGCCCGCGAGGCGGCGGAAGAAGCCATAAAATGTCCGTTGTTGGAAGACATCAACCTGACCGGGGCGCGCGGCATTTTGGTCAACGTCACCGCATCCGACATGACCATGGCGGAATTTGATGAAATCGGCCGCATCGTCCATGAGTTTGCCTCCGAGGACGCCATCATCAAAATCGGCACCGCGATTGACCCGGATTTGGGCGATGAAATCAAAGTGACCGTGGTCGCTACCGGCATGGGTCAGCCTGTCCAAGCGGCGGCAAAAGCACATGTGAGAGTGATGCCACGGGCGGCGGCAAGTGCCAATGCTTATGAAAATTACGATAAACCCACCATCATCCGCCGCGACAAAAATGAGGCCAAAACGGAGCCTACCAAAGCCAGACCGTTTGGTGTGCAACCTAAAACCGGGGACAATTTGGATTATTTGGATATTCCGGCGTTTTTAAGAAGGCAGGCGGATTAAAAAACCGGAAAATTTTTTCCGAAACACGCGCTTGCACAAACAGGTGTTGGGGTCAATGGCGGCTTAAGGCCATGATCCCCCGCTTTTTGTTGCTGCCTAGACGGGGCCGCTGCGGTTTAAGGACGGGCTTTTTGGAAATCGCGGTAGTCAATTGAGACTTTCAGACCGGCAAAATTGCCCGCCATCTTAAAGAGTTCATGGGTGTTTTTGTCAAAACTCAGCGTGACTTCATTGAGGGCGTTGTTTTCGTGGCCGGGTTCGATGCGGGGCGTGTCAAGTAGGAAACGGTAGAGGTAAATTTCTTGACCCGGTTCGTGCTTGATTTGCAGCGGGGCACCTAGTTTTTCCAGAATTCTGCCTTGATCAGGCAATTGGGCAATAATTTTGCCTATTTTTTCGGTGTCGGCTTTTAATTGCCGTTTTTCTTGGTCAATATGGCCGCCGCCCAGCGAACGCAATGACACCTCCAAAAACTGCGGCGGCGCAATCTCCAGAAATAAGGCAGAAAATGACCAGGCGGTCAGGCGCTGTTCTTGGTTGAAATTCAGTTCCGAGAAAAACTTGATTTCCGGCAAGACGGCGTGGCCGGCGGCATCAACTTTGCGGAACCAATAGCGCGTTTGACGACCGTTTCGGGTCGGCTGGTCCTCGCTGGGATACAGCTTGGACAAAGCGACAAAATCGCTGCTGTACAGCAACGGCTCTTTGAAATTTAAGGTGAATTTAGCACCAGATTCGACGCTGAAGTAGCGGTCGAATTGGCGCATTTGCTGATAGACCTGGTAAGCTCGCCACCAATGACCGCAGGCGGTAAGCCCGGTCAATAACAGCAGCAGGAAAAAAAAACGCCCGAATTTTTTAATACAGGGTTGCTGAGTCATGGCCAATGTCCTCTTCGTAGGCTAATAAAGTTTCTACCGCGAGAGCATCAAAGACATACCGGGCACCGCAAAACTCACAACCTACTTCGATGTTGCCGCGTTCTTGCAGAATAGACAGCAGTTCCTGTTTGCCCAAAGCCCTTAATGTGTGCGCTATCTTAGGCCTGGAACAAGCGCATTCAAAACCCACGGGTTCAGGCTTGAACAGCCTGACTTGTTCTTCGTGAAACAAACGCCGCAATAAGTCGGTGCAGGCTAGGCCAAGCAACTCACCGGCGGTAAGGGTGTGGGCTAGGATTTCAAGCCGTTGCCAATCGGCGGCATCCTGTTGCAGGGCGGGCAATGCTTGTAACAACAGCCCCCCGGCATGGGTGCCATCGGCAGCCAGCCAAAGCCGGGTTTTTAATTGCTCCGATTGGCTAAAATAAGACTCCAAAGCACGGGCCAAATTTTCCCCCGTCAACGGCACGATGCCTTGGTACGGTTCGGCCTCGGCTTGCTCTAGGGTGAGCATCAAATGCCCCTCGCCAAACAGATCAGCCAACCGGGTGGAGGATACAGGTGCTTCACTCCTGACTAGGCCGCGAATTTTTCGCTCATGAGTGGCCTGCGCGACCAGTGTCCGCACAGGCCCGTTGCCCTGTATCTGCAAAATCATCGAACCCTTAAATTTAAGGGTGGCCGACAGCAAAGTGACGGCTGCCAGTGCCTGCCCCAGTTGTTGTTGTACAATGCCGGGGGTTTTTTGAAAGTGTTTGGCAGCTTGCCAGCTTTCAGTTAGGTTCACCCACTCGCCCCGTATACCCAGCTCGGAGAACAAAAAACGGCGTAAGCAATCGCGTTCAGTCATGTTATTCTCAGCCCAGTGTTTGACCCATTATAGCCGGAACAGACGGTTCTGTTTTAGCCCTATCCTTTAAAGAGGCAACCATGATCGCGTCAGGAAAAACACTTGCTATGCCCGACCCGTCCGAAGCCTTGCCGGGTAGGCGGCAAGGCATGGCCGTCACTAACCGGCATTTTGTCAATGGCAATCCTATCGTTCCGCCGTTTCCTGATGGTATGCGGCAGGGGCTTTTTGGTCTCGGCTGCTTTTGGGGTGCGGAACGCAAATTTTGGCAACACCCCGATGTTTTCGCCACAGCGGTCGGTTACAGCGGCGGTTATACGCCTAACCCCTGTTACCAGGAAGTCTGCACCGGCATGACCGGCCATAACGAAGTGGTCAAAGTTATTTATGACCCGGATCGGGTCTGTTACGAAGATCTGCTCAAGCTGTTTTGGCAATCTCACGACCCCACTCAAGGTATGCGCCAGGGCAATGACCACGGCACTCAATACCGTTCTGGCATTTATGCGTATACCCAAGACCAGCTCGATGCGGCACTCAGTTCCAAGGAACAATACCAAGCTCGGTTGACAGAGTCCGGTTTTGGCCGTATCACCACGGAAGTTATGCTGGCTGGGGTGTTTTACTATGCAGAAGACTGCCATCAGCAGTATTTAGCCAAGAATCCTGACGGCTATTGTGGCATCGGTGGTTTAGGGGTTGCTTACCGGTGAGTTTGTAGCGGGCAAAAAAAAGCGGTTTTGGGAAACCGCTACAGAGAGTATTAGGAAGGATATAACGCAACTTTCAGCCATGTAAGCCCTACAGGGGCCTAAAAGTTGAGCCTATAGTAGCAATGGCCAAGAGAAATAAGAATGTGGCATATTGTCGCAGCGACGCCACATTTTAATGAGGTTATGGGTTGGGGCGATTATTTTTTAGGTTCAAGGTCAATGTTTTCACAAGTTGCAAATAATTCCGAACAAAGCACACGACAAAACCTTAGGTGGCTGTTTATACTGAGGAATCTTATGATTTTCAGTGAATCGGTGCTGATTTTTGTATCGATTTACGGGTTAAGAATTCAATTACCGGAACAGCCCTTGTGGCTGGTTATGTCACTGGTGATCGCGGCGAACATTTATACCTCGTTCCGCTTGCAGCTTGCACAACCGGTCACTGAGGGCGAATTGTTTGGTCAGCTCATCATTGACGTGGCGGCCATCACCTTGTTGCTGTACTTGACCGGCGGAGCGTCTAACCCCATTATTTGGGTGTTTTTGCTGCCGGTTATTATTTCGGCCATTATGCTGCCCCAAGCCTATGCCTGGTATATGGTGATGATTACCACTTCCATGTACACGGTGTTGATGACGTATAACGTCCCCTTGCCGGCGATTGAGCCGCATGCCAGTTATTTGCACAGTCTGCATCCGGGCATGAGCAATTACGCTTTGTTGCAACAAGAACACGCCATCAGTGACCGGAATTATTTCAACCTGCATGTGTTTGGCATGTGGTTTGGTTTTGTTTTCAGTGCCGGTTTGGTGGCCTATTTTGTGGTGGAGCTGGCTGTTGCCCTAAGGAGGCAGGAGCGTAATCTGGCCGAGGCCCGTGAGAATGCGTTGCGGGATGAACGAGTAGTGGCCTTAGGTACGTTAGCGGCCAGTGCCGCTCATGACATGAGTACGCCGTTAGGGACGGTTGCCATCATCGCGCATGAATTGGAAAATGAGTACCCCGCACACCGCTTCCCCGATCTGCATGAAAAAGTACAAATTATTCAGCAACAAATGCAGCGTTGCAAAGCGGCTTTGTCGGTGATGTCGGCCTCGGCGGGTGAGTTGAGGGCGGAATCGGGGCGGGTGCTGCGGGTGGTGGATTACCTAGATGACGTCATCAACCAATGGCGGACGCACAAGCCGGGGGCGAAGTTGAATTTTTTTATCGACCCCGAGGTGGCCGAAGATGCCCAAATCATCGCCGAACGCACCCTAACCCATTCCATTATCAATATCCTGAACAATGCCGCTGAAGCGACCGTACAGGATAAGGGTGTGGCGTTCCATGCCGCCTGGGACACGACGCATCTGAGCCTGGTTGTGCGCGATTTTGGTGCCGGTCTGCCCCCGGATATGGCCGAAATGGCAGGCAAGCAGCCGGTGCCGAGCAAAAAACGCGGCCTGGGCGTGGGTTTGTTTTTGACCTATTCCACCATCAGCCGCCTGGGCGGTAGAATCAAGCTGTATAACCACGAAACGGGCGGTGCTTGCGTGGAGCTCTCCTTGCCCTTGTTTACAACTGAGAATGACCATGACAACTCCGGATACGGACAAGCCGCGCTTATTGCTGGTGGATGACGACGAAACCTTTTGTAAGGTGCTAAAAGCAGCCTTGGAAAAAAGAGGTTATGAGGTAGTTGTAGCCGGCACGGTTCAAGAAGGCATCCGATGGGCCGAGCACATGTTGCCGGAATACGCCGTGATTGATCTTAGGATTGGTTACGAGTCTGGGTTGGAACTGGTCAAGAAGCTGATTTCCTTGGATGACAACACTCAAGTCGTGATGCTGACCGGTTTCGCCAGCATCGCCACCGCCGTCGAAGCCATCAAACTGGGTGCCATCCATTATTTGACCAAACCCGCCAACGCCGATGAAATTGTCGCCGCCTTGCACAAAAATGCCGGCGACCCGTCGGTGCAAATTAGCGAAACCCCGCTTTCCGTCAAGCGTCTGGAATGGGAGCATTTGCAAAAAGTGCTGATGCAGCATGACGGCAACATTTCCGCCGCCGCCCGGGCGTTGAACATGCACCGCCGCACTTTGCAGCGCAAGCTGGAAAAAAAGCCGGTGCGGGAATAATGCCAGCACTTAAGGCCGTTTGAATTAACCCCACTCCTGCCCCAACACGGCATCAGGCCGTGCCCTTTGCCAATGTTAAGAATCACCGAACTCAAGTTGCCGCTAGACTTTACCGAAGACTCGCTCCGGCAGGCCATCCTTGCTTATTTGGCCATCCCCGCCGAAGACTTGCTGGCCTGCCGGGTATTCCGGCAAAGTTTTGATGCCCGCAACAAACGCCAGATCAAACGGGTTTACACCGTGGATGTGGAATTGACCGATGAACAGGGCGTTCTAGCGCGGGCGAGTGACCGCACCCGGCTGACCGTCACCCCCGCTAGCGATTATCAATTCGTGGCCAAGGCCCCGGAACGCAGCACCGAACGCCCCGTCATCATCGGTTTTGGCCCGTGCGGCTTGTTTGCCGCGTTAATTTTGGCGCAAATGGGCTTTAAGCCGATCGTTTTAGAACGCGGTAAGGCCGTGCGCGAGCGCACCAAAGACACCTTCGCTTTATGGCGCCAAGCCGAGTTCAAGGCCGAGTCCAACGTGCAATTTGGCGAGGGCGGGGCGGGGACGTTTTCCGACGGCAAGCTGTACACCCGCATCAAAGACCCCAACCACTATGGCCGCAAGGTCTTGACCGAGTTTGTTAAAGCCGGTGCCCCGGCGGAAATTTTAACCGTCAGCAAGCCGCACATCGGCACCTTCCGGCTGGT
>DBNW01000082.1:11604-11819 GCA_002299425.1 Methylococcaceae bacterium UBA662
AGCAAGCCGCACATCGGCACCTTTCGGTTGGTAGCCATGATGGAACACCTGCGCGCCACCATCGAGGGGTTGGGCGGGGAAATCCGTTTTCAAAGCCGCGTCGATGATGTGCACATTGACAACGGTCAACTGTGCGCGGTGCAGTTGGCCGATGGCGAGGTTATACCCTGCCGACATCTGGTTTTGGCGGTTGGCCACAGTGCCCGCGACACCTT
>DBNW01000064.1 GCA_002299425.1 Methylococcaceae bacterium UBA662
GAATTTAAGCGCGATTGCCCTGCCAAGGCGCACGATAGCGTATAGTGCGGGAAGCCGCCTAGCCCAGCCATCCCCTGTTACCCTAAAACTAAAACAGGTACATAACTTTATATTTTCAAAAAAATGAACTCTATTTGGAACAATTGCCTTGCCAAACTTGAAAATGAAATGCCGGGTTCTGATTTCAGTACGTGGGTCAGGCCACTACAGGCGGTTGAGGAAAACGGGCAAGTCAGGCTGCTGGCTCCTAACCGGTTCGTATTGGATTGGGTCAAACAACATTACCTAGCCAAATTAGTGACGGCTATCGGGGAATTTTCCAATGGCAGTCTCAGCGTCAGCTTGGAAATTGGCTCTAAGTCGCCGCCCATACCCTTATCACCTAGGGTCAGGGTGCAGCAAGGCGAAAAAAAAGCCAATACCAATTTCCTAAACAAAGCCTTCACGTTCGAAAACTTTGTGGAAGGCAAATCCAACCAACTGGCCAAAGCCGCGTCTTTGCAAGTTTCCGCGAATGTAGGCAAAGCCTATAACCCGCTACTGATCTACGGCAGCTCCGGACTGGGCAAAACCCACTTGATGCACGCAATTGGCAATGCTGTCTTCGATCACAACGCCTCCACGAACATTGTCTATTTGAATTCAGAAAAATTCGTCCAAGATATGGTCAAGGCTTTACAACAAAACGCCATTGATGCCTTCAAAGACTTCTACCGACGCATTGATGTACTGCTAATTGATGACATCCAATTTTTTGCCGGCAAGGAACGCTCTCAAGAAGAGTTTTTCCACACCTTTAACACACTGCTTGAAAAAAAACACCAAGTTATCCTCACCTGCGACAAATACCCAAAAGAAATTGCCGGTTTAGAAGACCGACTGAAATCACGATTCAGCAGCGGCCTGCCGGTTTCTATTGAACCGCCTGACATGGAAACCCGCGCCGCCATTCTCATCAAAAAAGCGGCTTCAAGACACGTTAACCTCAATCAAGAAGTAGCTTTTTTTATTGCCCGGCGCATTCCTAGCAATGTTCGTGATTTAGAAGGTGCCCTCAGTCGCGTCATTGCCAATTCGCAATTTACCGGACGAGAAATCAACATCGAGTTCACAAAAGAGGCTCTGCATGACTTGTTATCACTGCAAGACAGGCTGGTCAGTATCGAAAACATCCAAAAGATCGTCGCTGATCACTTTAAGTTACGAATTAGCGATTTGTCTTCAAAAAACCGCAAGCAAACCATTACTCGGCCTCGGCAAATTGCCATGTGTTTAGCCCGGGAATTAACTTCCCACAGCCTGCCTGAAATTGGCAACGCGTTTGGTGGCAGAGACCACACCACGGTTATTAACGCTTGCAAGCGGATTGCCGAACTAAAAGAAAGTGATGCCCGAATTGCGGATGACTACGCTCATTTACTTAGGGTTTTATCGCATTAACTGTGGATAACGGTGTGCATAAATTTGTTATTTGTTTTAGCCTGGCCTGTGCATAAGATTTGTGCAACCCTTAACAGGCTTTTCCGCAGCTTTTATCCACAGCTAAAACACAGCCTTAAAAAATCATTAGTTATTGATTTTAAATGTAAAAATAGAGTTTTTCAGGATTTTTCAGGTGTTAATAATAATAGGTTTTTAATCTTTTTATTTTGTTATTATTTACTTTGCAAAAAACTGGAAAACCACACGGCGTGTGGATAACCTTAAACCTTTTGTATTTTTCACTTGCAAACACCTTAAAACCCATTTCCATGAAATTTACTGTTAACCGCGAAATCTTGCTGCCTCCCTTGCAACAAATCGTTAACGTCATTGAAAAACGGCAGACCATGCCCATTTTGGCCAACGTCTTGCTGGACATCCAACAAGATTCATTGACCCTAACCGGGACCGACCTTGAAATTCAATTGGTAGCAAAAATAGGCATCGAGGCCCCCGCAAAAGGGGCTATCACGCTACCTGCCAAAAAGTTCTTGGATATTTGCCGGTTATTACCTGCTGGGGTGGATATAAAACTTGAGTTAATGGATGACCATAAAATAAAAATCGTCGCGGCGCGTAGCCGCTTCACTTTAAATTGTTTGCCGGCTGAAAATTACCCAGAATTTGCACACTTGCAGTTTGAGCACGAATTTTCGATGGATGCCGGGAAATTGAAAAAGGCTTTCGATAAAACGTTATTCTGCATGGCGAGCCAAGATGTCCGTTACTACCTGAATGGCTTGTTGCTAAGTGTTTCAAACAACACACTCAAGTTGGTCGCTTCAGACGGCCACCGTTTGTCGATTTATCAAGACCCACTGGACGAAGCACTGGGGTTTGAAGCTAGAATCATTTTGCCTAGGAAAGGCGTGATGGAATTAAACCGGCTACTGGATGACCCGGACGCCAGTTTGCACCTGGCATTTTCCAGTAACCATATTCGTATTCATATAAAAAACCTGGTGTTCTCAGCTAAATTAGTGGATGCCAAATACCCCGACTTCAGTAAAGTTTTTCAACAATCTTTCCTAAACGAAATTCGTATACCCAAACAAGTCTTTAAGGAAGCCTTGACCCGGGTAGCGGTGTTGTCAAATGAAAAATTTAAGGGTATCGGCTTGGATATTGAACCGGGTAATTTAAGGCTTTCTACGCACAATCCAGAACATGATGAAGCAGAGGAGGAGGTGTTGATAGAGTACACTGGCGACCCTATCAACATTGCTTTTAATGCCCAGTACTTGCTAGATGCTGTGGGTAATTTGGATTCAGAGCTGGCAATTTTGACGCTAGCAAGCAATTTAGGTAGTTGTTTTATCAATGAACCTAACGGAGAGGTGTATAAATTCATTATCATGCCGATGCGGCTATAAATAGCCCGATGTGCCTAGAAAAACTTGCTATTCACCAGGTACGCAACATCTGTGGCCAAACTATGGAGCCTTCACCAAACCTGAATTTTATTTATGGCGAAAATGGCAGCGGTAAGAGCGCGGTATTGGAAGCTATTTTTATTTTAGGCAGAGCTCGGTCATTTCGCACTTCCCTGATAAAAACGGTTATCAATGAACAAGAAAAGTGTTTGCTGGTGACAGGCCAGTTGTCACTAGACCGGCTTCCTGCCCAGCAATTGGGTATTCAAATAGACAGTAAAGCTACAGAAATTCGTATCAACCAGCACAGTACAAACAACCGCTCAGATTTAGCTTATGCCTTGCCTTTGCAATTAATTCATCCAAAAAGCTACGAATTACTGGATGCTGGCCCCTCATTAAGGCGAGAATTTTTGGATTGGGGGGTTTTTAATCGAGAGCAACAATTTTTGCCGGCTTGGCGGCTTTTTAAACGGGCCTTGTCTCAGCGCAATGCCCTGTTAAAAAATCCCAGGTATGGAGCAGTGAGCGTTTGGGATAAAGAGCTGGCCAAGCACGGTACGTTGGTAGACCGGTTAAGACGGCATTACTTACAGGAATTTCGGCCTGTTTTTATGGAAATTGCCCGGCAATTTATGGAGATTAATGGCTTGGCACTGTCTTTAGTTTCAGGCTGGGATGTGACTGAAGACTTAGAGCAGGTTTTGGCAGCAGGTTTGGAAAAAGATTTGCATTACGGTTTTACCCAAAACGGACCGCACCGTGCAGATTTGATTTTGACGCTCAATGGTCATTTAGCCAGGGATTTTGTTTCCAGAGGACAGTTAAAATTGTTGGTTTTGAGCCTAAAACTGGCTCAAATTGAATTATTGGCTGAAAAACAAGGCAATGGCGGCTGTGTTTTGATGGATGATTTTTCGGCCGAGCTAGACAGTCGAAATCGGTGCAAATTACTGCATTATCTGGCCCAGATAAAATGCCAAGCTTTCGTTACGGCGGCAGAGGTAGCGGATTTTGGTGATTTGACCTCGTTTGCGAATTTTAAATTGTTCCACATGGAACATGGAAACATTAAACAACGACAATAATGTTCCACATGGAACATTCATTCAACGCTTGATCAGGAAAATAAATGCTCAGCAATCAATACGACAGCACCAATATCCAAGTGTTAAAAGGTCTGGATGCGGTAAGGAAGCGCCCGGGTATGTACATTGGAGATACCGATGACGGTTCAGGATTGCACCACATGGTGTTTGAGGTGGTTGATAACTCGATTGATGAGGCACTGGCAGGTTTCTGCACAACAGTGCGAGTGATCATCCATACGAACGGTTCCGTTACCGTAGCGGATGATGGACGTGGAATTCCGGTAGATATTCATGAAGAAGAAGGGCGTTCAGCCGCCGAAGTGATTATGACCGTGCTGCATGCGGGCGGTAAATTTGATGATAATGCTTATAAAGTTTCCGGCGGCCTGCACGGTGTTGGGGTGTCGGTGGTCAACGCACTATCAGAAGAATTGAATTTAGAAATAAGAAAAGATGGTTTTTTGCATACCCAAAAATACATTATGGGGGTACCTGTTTCCCCTTTAACGGTAGCAGGGGGCGCGAAAGATACCGGCACTTTGGTCAATTTCAAACCCAGTACCGAAACCTTTAGCAATGTCGAATTTCATTATGACATCCTCGCAAAACGCTTAAGAGAGTTGTCGTTTTTGAATTCTGGCGTCCGCATCAGCTTAGAAGACGAACGCGATGGCCGCCAGGATGTTTTTGAGTTTGAAGGCGGGATCGGTGCTTTTGTCGAACACTTGAATAAAAATAAAACCCCGCTTTTCCCTGAAGTGTTTCATTTTATTGCCGAAAAAGAAGGTGTGGTGGTTGAGGTGGCCATGCAATGGAATGACTCCTACCAAGAAAACGTGTTTTGTTATACCAACAACATCCCGCAAAGGGACGGTGGTACGCACTTAGCCGGGTTCAGGGGTGCGTTGACACGGACGGTCAACCAATACATAGAATCAACCGGCCTGGCCAAAAAAGAGAAAGTGGCCACCACCGGGGATGATGCTAGGGAAGGTCTGACTGCGGTGTTGTCCGTAAAAGTGCCAGACCCTAAGTTTTCTTCACAAACCAAAGACAAGCTGGTTTCCTCAGAAGTCAAGCCGTTGGTTGAGTCCACCTTGAGTGAAAAATTGCAGGAATTTTTGCTGGAAAAGCCGCAGATCGCCAAGGCTATAGTTGGAAAAATCATTGATGCGGCCCGCGCCAGGGAAGCAGCGCGAAAAGCGAGAGAAATGACGCGCCGAAAAACCACGCTGGACATAGCCGGTTTGCCAGGAAAACTGGCTGATTGCCAAGAGAAAGACCCGGCTTTGTCAGAGCTGTTTATCGTCGAGGGTGATTCTGCAGGGGGCTCAGCGAAGCAAGGCAGGGACAGGCGCACCCAAGCTATATTGCCTTTGAAAGGAAAAATCCTCAATGTCGAAAAAGCCCGGTTCGACAAAATGTTGTCTTCCGAGGAGGTGGGCACTTTGATTACCGCCCTCGGCTGCGGTATCGGCAAAGACGAATACAACCTAGCAAAATTACGCTATCACCGCATCATCATTATGACTGACGCCGATGTGGACGGCTCCCACATCAGGACGTTATTGCTGACTTTTTTCTACCGGCAACTGCCTGAAATCGTCGAAAAAGGCCATATTTATATCGCCCAGCCGCCGCTTTATAAAGTGAAAAAAGGCAAACAAGAAACCTATGTTAAAGACGATACTGCGTTGAATGAATACTTGATCCAACTGGCATTGGATAAAGCGCAATTGTTTACCGATGAGTCGGCACCCCCCATACAAGGCCAAGGCTTGGAAAAATTAGCCAAACACCATGCCAGCGTGACCGTCATTATCAACCGGTTATACAGGCGATACGATGAGTGTTTTTTACAGCAATTGCCGTTGGCTAGAGTGATCAACGATAGTGTGAAAAGCGATAGTGAAGTGCTCTCGAAATTATTTTTAGAAATCGAAACAAGGTTAAATGCAGAAACAGGTACTGCGGTTTATGACATTGCCGTTATTTATCAAAACAGCCATGATTTTTCGGTGACGGTTAACAAACGGCAACACGGCATCACAAAAACAGTTACCGTACCAGCAAGCTTTTTCCTCAGTAAGGATTATCAGCACATGGCACAATTTGCCGAAAATACTGCCGGTTTATTTGGCGAAAGCTCATTTATTCGTTTAGGAGAAAAACAAGAACCGGTCAAGAATTTTAAAGAAGCGTTTGATTGGATGATGCGGGAAGTTAAAAAAGGCCAGCACATTCAACGTTACAAAGGTCTAGGCGAAATGAATCCAGAACAGCTTTGGGAAACCACGCTGGATGCTAACAACCGCCGTTTGTTGCAAGTCAGAATAGAGGACAGCATTGCCGCCGATGAAATTTTCACCACGCTAATGGGTGATGTGGTCGAGCCACGCCGGGATTTTATCGTTAAGAATGCGTTGGATGTGGCTAACTTGGATATTTGAATCAAAGTAGAAGTTACGCATTCGGAAGTAAAATTCACCGCAAGGTATTACAAGCCAGTGTTGCCGAACTGCAGCGGCTCAGTGCGTAACATCAGTTATTATTTGCATAAATGGAAAAAACACAGCTTTGTAACGGAAGAGGAAAGCATGAAGGCATCGCTTCACAAGCCGAGTTGTAGCGGGGCCTAGGTTTAAACAAGCCGTTGCCAAAATTGGCCGTGCGGGTCAATGTAGTTTATTAATTCCTTGAGTTCGTTCATTATTTTTTCAGCCTCGCTGGGTGTAAGCCAGTTGCACCAACGCCCTACACTGCCATTGTGTACGGTAGCGGTTGACTTTACTTTGGGATCTTCAATGCCTGCTTCATGTGGAAAGCCGTTGAAATTCAGTTGAGAGGCTTCGTATGGTTCGTGCAGGGCTTCCATTATCCGGCTAAGTTCAGTGCCAGGTTGCTCGACCAAGCACTCATAAACAACCTGAGTATAGCGTTGCGGATTGCTTTGACCCTTAATTTCGACGAATTCGTGTTTCTTCCAGAACCCGGCGCCGATTATTCTGGCAGCGACTACCGCTCAAAGCTTCTCCGCTATTATTTTCACGAACCGTGCAAGAATCGACTAAACCGTGCATGGAAGCGGACTGCCTCGCTTTCAAATCTAGCATCAGGCGGGCACTGTCTGCGAGGAGATACCTTAAAAATTTTTCCGGTTAATCATGTGCTGCGGCACTATATTGCGCTAAGCGAAAATCACGCCAAACAAAAATACCTCAATCGTCGCTTCGACAGCGTCGATCTGCAACGTGGCTGGCATCGTAAAAGACTGAACATAACCGAACGTGATCTGGTTTTGCCGGGCGATAGCGAGTATTTATTCCGTCTCGATGGGTCAGATGACCCACAATTTTGCAGGGACAAGCCGGCGAGCACCCATTATTGGCAATGGGGGGCTGCGCTGTAACACAGCCTAAAAGCAATGGGTTATTGCCCTTGATATTCTGCGCCGATTGTCCATACGGGGCGGCTGCATCGGTATTTTTTTCCTAAATAAACAGAGAACCCCCATGTTTGAAGACCTGCGTGACCTTTACCAAGAAGTCATATTCGACCACAACCGCAACCCGCGCAACTGCCGCGTCATCGCCGACGCTGACCGCAAGGTGGAGGGCTTTAACCCGTTGTGCGGCGACCGTCTGACCTTGTTTTTAAAAATGCCCGGCGACACCATACAAGATGCCAGCTTTCAAGGTTCTGGTTGCGCCATTTCCACGGCCTCGGTGTCGCTGATGACGGAGATCATCAAGGGCAAGACCGCGGTGGAAGCGGAAGCCTTGTTTAAAACATTTCATGACATGACCACCGGCAAAAGCGAAGACCTGCAATTGCAGGCGATCGGCAAGTTGGCGGTGCTGGCTGGGGTGCGGGAATATCCGGCGCGGGTCAAATGTGCGACGCTGGCCTGGCATACGCTGGATGCGGCGTTGAAAAACCAGGCAGAGCCGGTGACTACCGAAACCGATTGATGCCGGTTTTAGAAAAACGATTTTGAATTTTTGCGGTTGCGGAACAGCAGCGGTTTTTCCTCGCCGGCCAAAGCGGTGGCCTTAGCGGCGGCGATGGCTTGCCCGATGACAGCGTGGTCGGGGGATTTGCTGCACACCGGGTCGGCGGCATACAAATTGCCGGTCAGCAAATAAGCTTGGCAACGGCAACCGCCAAAATCTTTAAACTTTTCGTCGCAGCTACGGCAAGGCTCTTGCATCCAGTCGAAGCCGCGGAAAAAATTGAAGGTTTTGGATTGGTACCAGATGTCTTCGATGCTGTAATCATTGACGTTCGGGCAATCTAAGCCAGGCAGTTCCCGCGCCGAATGGCAGGGCAAGGCGGCCCCGTCCGGGGCGATGGTTAAAAACGTGCTGCCCCAGCCGTTCATGCAGGCTTTCGGGCGGTCTTCGTAAAAGTCCGGCACCACATAGTAAATTTTCATCTTGCCGGCCACTGTTTCCTTGTAGGCTTGGGCGACGGCTTCGGCTTGGTCAAACTGTTTTTGGGTCGGCAACAATAAATCGCGGTTGATATGCGCCCAACCGTAGTATTGGGTGTTGGCCAGTTCCAGGTAATCCGCCCCCAGTTCTTCGGCCATCGCCAGTATATCAGGCATTTGCCCGATGTTTTGCCGGTGGATCACCACGCACAGCACCATCGGGTAGCCGTGTTTTTTCACCAGCCGCGCCACTTCTTTTTTGTGGTGGAACGAGGCGGTGCCGGCGATGTGGTCGTTCAATTCCTGAGTGCTGGCCTGGATGCTGACTTGGATATGGTCGAGTCCGGCTGCTTTCAGTTGCATGATTTTGGCCTCAGACAATCCATAGCCGGAGGTGATTAAATTGGAGTAGTAACCTAAGCTGCGGGCATGTTCGACCAGCTCGACCAAATCCGTGCGGGTCAACGGCTCGCCGCCGGAAAACCCCAATTGCACCGCACCGAGTTTGCGGGCTTGGGTCAATACCCGTTTCCAGTCAGCGGTGCTGAGTTCGCGGTTGTTTTGGGCGTAAGCCAGCGGGTTGGAGCAATACGGGCATTGCAACGGGCAGGCGTAGGTGAGTTCCGCCAGCAACCAGCGCGGCGGCGTGATGTCAGTTTTGTGCAATCCAGCCATTATGTAACGCGACCTCTAAAAATGCGGTGATGTCATGGCTTAAGCCTTCGGTGGCAAATTTTTCTTCCAATTCGCCGATGATTTGTGCCAGCGTATGGCTGCCGTCGCAGCATTTAAGGATTTCCGCCGAGCTTAGGTTCAGCTCCACCAGGCCCTCGGGATACAAAATGACGTATTTTTGTTGCGCTTCTTCCCATTGCAAGCGGTGCAAGCGGGAGAAGGCGATGGGTTGGTCGGGGTCGATAGCCATTGGGGCCTTTTAAACGTTAGCCAGGTAGGGTACGCACTGCGTACCCTACGCCTTAAGGTTTATTAATCTCGCAACAATTCGTTAATGCCGGTTTTGCTGCGGGTTTTTTCATCGACTTGTTTGATGATGACCGCGCAGTACAGGCTGTATTTTCCATCCGATGACGGCAAATTGCCGGAGACGACCACGGAACCGGCCGGGATGCGGCCATAGCTGATTTCCCCTGTCATGCGGTTGTAAATTTTGGTGCTTTGGCCAATGTAGACACCCATCGACACCACGCAGCCGTCTTCGACAATCACCCCTTCGACGATTTCCGAACGGGCACCGATGAAGCAGTGATCGCCGATGATGGTCGGGTTGGCCTGCAACGGCTCCAACACGCCGCCGATGCCGACGCCGCCGGACAAATGCACGTTCTTGCCGATTTGGGCGCAGGAACCGACCGTTACCCAGGTATCGACCATGGTGCCGCTATCGACATACGCGCCGATGTTGACGTAAGACGGCATCAGGATGGCACCAGGGGCAATGTAAGCACCGTGGCGGGCGACGGCGTTCGGCACCACGCGGACACCGGCTTGGGCAAAGTCTTGTTCGCTGTAGCGGGCGAATTTGCACTCGACTTTATCGTAGTAGCGGGTGTTGCCGCCGTCCATCAGGCGGTTCTCGTGGATGCGAAATGACAACAGCACGGCTTTTTTCAGCCATTGGTGGGTTATCCACGCGCCGTCGATTTTTTCAGCGACCCGGCATTGCCCGCTGTCCAACAGGCTTAAAGTTTCCGTCACCGCCTCACGGACTTCAGGGCTGGCATTAGCCGGGGTGAGGTCGGCTCGGTGTTCAAAGGCGGTTTCAATGATGTTTTCTAGTTCGGTCATGGTCTGTTTTTATAAGGTGTTAAAGAAATTTTTAATGCGGTGCGCGGCCTTGATGCAGGCATCCAACGGCGCAACCAGGGCGATGCGGACATAACCTTGGCCGGGGTTGATGCCGTTAAACGGACGGGATAAAAAACTGCCGGGCAATACGGTCAAGTTTTCTTGTACGTACAAACGTTTGGCGAATTCGCAATCGTCCATCGGCGTTTTCAGCCAAAGGTAAAAACCGGCGGGCGGTCTTTCCAGTTCTGTTACCTGGCCCAGCAGGGTGATGAATGCGGTGAATTTATCTCGGTACAGGCGGCGGTTTTCGATGACATGCTGCTCGTCCTGCCAGGCACGGATGCTGGCGTGCTGGGTCGGCAAGGGCATGGCGCAGCCCTGATAAGTGCGGTATTGGAAATATCCCGCCAACACGGCGGCATCCCCGGCGACAAACCCTGAGCGCAAACCGGGCGCGTTGGAACGCTTAGACAGGCTATGGAACACCACACAACGCCGGAACGCGGTGTTGCCGAGACGGTAGGCGGTTGCTAGCAACCCGGGCGGCGGGTTGTCTTCGTCGTCGTACAACTCGCTGTAACATTCGTCGGCGGCGATCAGAAAATCGTAACGCTCGGCCAGCTCCAGCACCTGTTTATGGTCGTCTGCTGACAGCACCGCGCCGGTCGGGTTGCCGGGCGAACACAGATAGAGCACTTGGCAACGCCGCCAAATGGCCTCGGGCACGGCGGAAAAATCCGGCAGATAACCGGTTTCGGCCGTGCTGTTGACGTAGTAGGGCTGCGCCCCGGCTAACAAAGCCGCGCCTTCGTAAATCTGGTAAAACGGGTTGGGCATGACGACCACCGGTTGTTCGGCCGTCGTCGCATCAACCACAGCTTGGGCGAATGAAAACAAGGCCTCGCGGGTGCCGCTGACCGGCAACACCTGGGTTTCTGGGTTCACCGCACTATCAGGCAAAGCAAACCGCCACCGCAACCAGGCCGCTATCGTCACCCGTAATTGCGGCAGGCCTTTGGTGCTTGGATACACGCCCAAGCCTTGGATAGTGGCAAACAACGCCTCTTCGATAAAGTGCGGGGTGGGATGGGCCGGTTCGCCGATTGACAGGGTAATAGGGTCTTTACCCACCGGCGGCAAAATGCCTTGCTTTAGGGCGGCCAGCTTTTCAAACGGATAAGGGTGTAGGTGGATTAAATGAGGGTTCATTTTTTCTGGCACTGGGGCCGCCTTCCGGCGGCTTGGGCTTGCTGATACAGCTCCATGGCTTGCGGCATCCGTTGCTGCAATTCCTGGATACGGGTGGCATGGGAGGGGTGGGTGGACAGAAATTCGGCCGGCTCTCCATCGCGTGATGCGGCTTTCATGTTTTGCCATAAGGCCACGCTTTGGCTGGGGTCAAAGCCCGCCTGGGCCATAAGTTGCAGACCAATGATATCGGCCTCACTTTCGTGGGCACGGCTGTACGGCATTAAAATTCCAAACTCTGCCCCAAGACCGAGTAAACCCAATAGCACTGGTTTTTGGCCCAATCCGGTCTGTTGCAGCAGCCCTAACCCTTGGCTGACCGCCATCTGCTGAGAAGCGCGTTCGTTGCTGTGCCGAGAAAGCACATGGGCTATTTCGTGGCCGATAACAGCGGCTAATTGGTCTGGGTTATCGGCCAAATGCACCATGCCGGTATGCACGCCGATTTTGTTGCCGGGTAAAGCAAATGCGTTCAAGGACTTGTCCTTAAAAACCACCACTTCCCATTGCCCGCCGCCGCTTTGTTGGGTTATAGCATCGGCGATGCAACGGACAAATTGGTGGTATTCAACGCTTTGGCTGACCGGTTTTTGGCTTTTTATCTGCCTGAATGCTTTAAGGCCCATTTCATCGAGCCGGGCGTCGGACAGGGCAATAAATTGGCTGCGGCCAGTCATGGGGTGGGTTGCACAACCGGCCAAAAGAAACAACACCATTGAAAAATAAACAAATTTTTTAAACATTGGCGTACCGCCTTCCCGTAACTTTACCGACATGGGGTTAACGTAACGCACTCGCTTGGTTTTTGCAATGTTACTTTTCGGCCACCTAAAACGGCTTGACCACCGCCAAAATGACGATGCCGACTAAAAATAAAACCGGGACTTCGTTCATCCAGCGAAAATAGACGTGGCTGTGGGTATTGCGGTCATGCTTAAAATTAGCGAGCCAAACCCCGCAATAGCCATGGTAAAGCGCCGTTAACAAAAGCAAGGCCAACTTAGCGTGCAGCCAACCGCTGTGGCCGTATAAGGCCCAGGCGTAATCCACCAACATCCAGATGCCAAAAATGAAGGTCGCCACCATGCCGGGGGTCATGATGCCGTAATAAAGCTTGCGCTCCATCACTTTAAAGCGTTCTTTGCTCAGGGTGTCATCGGATAGGGCGTGGTAAACGAACAGCCGGGGCAGGTAGAACAACCCGGCGAACCAGGTCACCATGAAAATAAGGTGCAGGGCTTTTAGCCAGAGCATAAATTATCCTTGCAACAACGCTTGAATGCGTTTGCTCATGTCGTTTTCATTAAATTTGCCAGTGATTTGGGTGTTTATTTTGGCATTTCCATCAATCAGAAATGTGGTGGGCGTTAACGCCACCTTGCCAAAGGCTTGGGCGTGGCTGCCCGATAAATCCAAAACCACCGGATACGGCAGACGCAGGGCTTGAGTCATGGCGACCACATGGCTGGGCGGGTCGTAGTACATGGTGATGGCAATGATTTGCAAACCCAAGGGGTGAAAGCGTTCATGAAGTGCGATCAAATGGGGGACTTCTTTTATGCAGCTGGAGCAATCAGTGGCCCAGAACGTCACGAGCAACGGTTTGCCGCGAAAGTCTGACACGGTGAGTGTTTCTCCGGTGATTGTGGTGAAACGGTGTTCCGCATTGATGCGGTTGCCCGTAAACAGCTCTGTGTGGCCGATGGCAAAAAAAACAAGCAACAGCATTGCCAGGGTAAGTAGCGTTTTTTTCACCAAAAGCCTTAAAGGTTTACCAAAGATAAAGGGGCCGGCCGCTGTATTTCAAGGCAGGCACGCTCAAAGTAACCGAGCAACTGTTTGCGCTGGGTACACAACGGCTTTAGGATGCCTGCTGCCAGATGGGCTTCCAAATCTAACAGCCGTGAGTATTCTTCCGCCAATCGACCTTGTTTGTACAGCAAGTACCAGCGTTTAGCGTGCCAGGCGTGGATGCTGCAACTGCCAAAATGCAAGTCCATATTTTCCAGGCCCTCGCCGTTGTTGATGGTTTTTTGGCGAAATTGCTCCAGGCTGCGTATTGGAAAATGTAAAATTTCTACGTCGGAAGACAGTTGCCGGATAAGTTTAGGCTGTGTGTTTTCAGGCAAAATACTGTGGTTGCCCTGAACCACGCTTAGGTAGCCCCTGCGGGTTTTGTACAGTACTTTGTTAGGGTAACGGTACAAAAAAAATGACCGCCAACCGACCTCATTCATCACTTTTTTCACGGGTTTCCAGATGGGCTTGTTTACCTCGTAGGTGACATCAAGCGGGAATTGCTCAAAACCGTTTTTATTGGCAGGCAGCATGTTTCTAACAGGAACAGACAGTACATCGACTTGCTGCTGCAACGCCAATTCCCGTTTCAACGATCCACTGGCCGAATACCACAATTCGTCGGCATCGCTGTGGAAAATCATATCCGCAGAAAATTTTTGGTAGGCCAAGCCACCCATAGTATTGACCCAGAGCTGCTGCTGGAACACCCGGCTGGGTTCGTGGATTAAATGCAGCACCCCCATGCGGGCATACTTCTCAAGTACTTCCTTGGTGCCGTCAGTTGAACCGTTGTCAGTGGCGACGATAAAATCGACACCATGGTCGAGATGAAAGCGTATATTGCCTTCAATAACATCCACTTCATTCCTGACCAGAAGCGTCATGATGAGTCTGTGTTTGTTTGGGTCTGTGAAGATGCTCATCTCATCCAAGGGGGTTAAGGGTAGGCGGAGCCAGCTTGAATGTTAAAAAGTTGTTGGTGTAACAGGGCTGTCGCGTAATGCTAAAAGTGTGTGCTTAAGCCTTACGATGCTCTCATGGGCAATGACATGCCCCCGGGTGTTGATGGCAAGAAAAGGTTTATTGGCTTGCCTAGCTTCGTTGATATGGTCGTGCATAATCATATTTTGAAAAGCGCATTGCCAATTCAACGGGTGTTGATCCTCTGGTAAATAAGCGTCTTCTGGTAGGATAAAAACGATACTGGCTTGGGGATCATAAAGGACAATCCGTTCCATTTCATTACCGACGGGTAGGCGCATGACACAACCAAGCAAGTGTTCTGGGTGGGCTTTGATGAGGTCTACCAGAAAATTAGGCCGTTTCATATCCCTTAAAGCGGGTTTGTCGGCAGGATATAACGGGTGTGCCCATTCCTGTGAGCCGTACTCAATACGGTCGCCGATGAACAAATCCCCAAAGCAGTGGATACCGGGCAGGGTGTTCAGTTCGTCGATCAGGGGCTGTAATTGCGCCTGAGGGTACGCCAAAATGACAAAATAAGGGGTTTTGTTCCATTCTAAGTCGCCGTACCAGGCATCTGTCTGTCGACCCATTACCCGTCGGTTGGGGATGCCACGCCATTGTACGGCGATAAATGGGTTGTATTCATCCATGTTCTTAGCCAAATACGCTACGCTGGCGGTAGGGTTGTCAGCCATGAAGTGATCCAGTTTGTCCCGCAATAAATGGGCTTGGCAAGACAGTTTGCGGACGAAAAAAAAGTTTTGCTGCTGTAAGAAATTAAAATGATCGTTGTAAAACAGCAACGGTTTGCCGGTGTGGTCAAAGTGATAGAAAGTCAGGTTGACGGTGTGGATGCTTTCCTGCGGAGCCACGGCGGCGACCAGAGTTTGGAAAAACATCTCATCTGGAACCCAGGTTGATTGAAAAAACCGCCGGATTGTCCCCTTCTGGCTTAGCATCAAGACTTTTTGTACAGTGGCACCGGTCAACGCCCACCATTGCGAGCCAAAATAGGGCTTAAGATTGCCGGGTAGTTTGCGTTTTAGCCCCAATTTTTTTTGCGTGGCCAGTGACCAATCAAACAATAGCCGCTGATTCCGCCAGCTAAACCAATGGTGGTGCAAAAAACGCTCTTTCACCAAGCCTTTGACGACCCAGGGAGTTTGCTCCGGGTCGACGCACTCAATAAATTCTTTGCCGGGGTGCCTTGATAAAAAGGCTTTCAGTCCAGTCACAGGCCGTAACAGGTAATCAGACCCGCTGAGCAGCACCACATAATCAAACGCGCCATCGAGACTTTGCACTTTTTTTAAGGCGGCAAGGGTGGCCTCCACCACGGACCAGCGCCCCCAGGCCACTGCGACCCGCCGACAAAAATGCACATGAGCCTTTTGTTCATGGGTCAATGTGGTTTGGGCGAGGGCTTGTAAGTCTAGGCGGCTGTTTTTGTCCCAGTGGATAACAATTTGGTCATCCTGCGTGCTTAACTTTTTGACCAAGCGCAGGACATTATCCGGGTCGTTGTGGGCCAAGATAACGAAAGCTAAGCGCATCAAAACCACCGCCCGACAGTCATCAAACCCAAATCAACGCACTGCCGCCAACTTTGAAAACGGACTGACGCCTTGTTCCACAATACAGTTTTGTTGTTGATGCCTTCAAGATAACGTTGGTATTCACGGGAGTCGGCATAATGCTCCTTGCGTTCCATTTCTTCGTTTGCTTTGTCACGAAATAAAGAGAGGTACTTGAAATGCAGCAAACACCCGGTGGGGGCTAGGGTATCCTGAAAATGCGGGCGGTTTAGCCGATTGGGCCAGACAATATGAGTGGAGGCAACATAGGCGTAATACCAGTGCCATTTGACCAATACGGTTTTATTTAGGGCCGGGGCATGCCAGGGCTGGTCGGCAAAAAACACCCGCCTTCTAACACCGCCGCGTACCCACCACTCATTGAAATTAGGTCGTTTGTCTTGATAATAGCCGGTGGCATCAAACCAGGGGCATACTGCCAACGGGTCTTGGTCTTTTTGATAAACCGCATCATCAACCGTGCCAGCACCGTACATGTCCAGCATGATGGAAAAAAAGGATTCTTTTTGTTCCTGGTCGAGATAGGCGGTTAATTCAAGTAGCGTGCGGGAATCGCAATACGGGAAAACTAAAAACTCATCCGGGTCAACAGTCAGGCACCAGTGGCCTCGACCGTATTTTTTCAGCAAATAATTGAGCCAGTGCACGCCGTATTTTGCGGCTTTGTAACTGGCTTGAGTATGCCAAACCGAGCAGTCCTGATGCTTGCTGACTTCATCCATAAAGCCGTCGTTGGAATCATTGTCAACAAAAATAAAATGATTGACGCCTAGTTTTCGGTAGTAATCGAGAAAATAGGGCAAACGAATCGTTTCATTGCGCAGTACAGAAAAAGCCAAAATAGCGCCCGGCTTGATGGCGTCGGTGTTGTCTAACGCAGGGGTTAGCGTTTTACCGTGTCGGTGCGCCTGCATTATGGGTACGGCCACTCTGCCGATGGTTTTCATCCAGTGTGCCAAAGCAATGACCTTTTTATAAGTTGTTTACAAATTCGGTGTCAAAATGATTATTAAGGAATTGGTATTGTGTGCGGAATGCCTCTTCAAAAAAATCAAACACGGGTTTCGGTATGTTAAATTCCCGGGTGGCATGGACTCTTTTATCCGGGGTGGGATAACCGGTCCAATTTTTGGTGCCTATAAAATTTTCCACTTCCTGTAAAACCTGTTCCGGTTGGTTGACAATCTGGTTAAAAGGTACATAAAGAATGCTGGATCGCCCGAACACACACTCCCATTGTGGCATGTAATGCTCGTAGTCACCCCGGCTTAGCACCTCTTTATCGTTTGCCAGTTCGAGCCATTGAGCCAAGGAGGGTTCCTCGGATACCCCCAGTCGTTCGGCATTCATCCTAACTTGCGACAAAGCCCTTTTGATAGGGTCGCGCACCAACCAAATAATTTTTACCGGACCCAAAAAATGCTTGACATAGCGGATACCCTCTTTGCCGATGGTGCAATACTCGGGGGTGATATCGCCAATGATCTTGCCGCTGGCGGCTGGGCGTTGGAACGTTTGCTCATACCATGTCTCGCTAAACATGGGTTCTGTGACGATATTGACCAAATAACGAACGTAAACAAAATCAATGGCACTGTTTGCATTTTGAACATGTTGTCTCAATAACCGCCCCACCCCTTGTTTTACATGCCAGCGCGACCAGGCACGGCTGCCTTTGCAGTACAAATGATCGAAATAATGCAATTCCTTCAATGGAGGCATCCAAATTTCCGGATGAAAACGCAAGTTTTCATAAAGCCAGGACGTTCCTGACTTTTGCGTGCCTACGCATAAAAAAGAAGGCAGTGTGCTTTTGTTCATTAGGAGCGGTACGATTATTTCGGCTAGGGATAAACGGCAGCTACCGGCTAAGCCAGTTAAGAGGGCGGTCAAAATCCCGCAAATTATATATGCTAGAATCAACTTCCTGCAAGCAAGCCAAAAATCATAAGTTTAACCCATGAAAAAAATACTTATCTCTGACAAATTGGCCGAGGCTGGCCTGAATTACCTAACCGAACAACCTGACCTAGGTGTGCATATTCAAACCGGGCTTAACGAGGCTCAGTTGTGTGAAGTAATAGGTGATTACGACGTTTTGTTAATTCGTAGCGACACTAAAGTCACCCCAGCCGTGTTGCACGCGGCTAAAAACCTGAAGCTGATCGGCCGTGCCGGTATTGGCGTTGACAACGTCGATATTCCGTTGGCGACTGAATTGGGTATTATCGTCATGAACACCCCAGACGCCAACGCCACCACCACGGCGGAACTGGCCATTGCCCATATGATGTCATTAAGCCGCCATTTGCCTGCGGCGGATGCCTCCATTCGGGCTGGGCGGTGGGAGCGCGCCAAACTCACGGGCAGCGAGGTGGCTCATAAAACTTTGGCCATTTTGGGTTTTGGCACCATAGGCCGAATAGTCTCGCAGCGCGGTTTGGGGCTAAAAATGCAGGTCATCGCCTACGATCCGTTCGTGGCACCGGAAATTTACGCCGAGTACGGTGTGGAGTCGGTCAGCTTTGAGCAGTTACTGGCGCGTGCCGATTATTTAACCCTGCATTGCCCGCTGATTGAAAAAACCCGCAACCTTATCGGCATCAAGCAACTGGCCATGATGAAAAAAACCGCCATGATCATCAATTGTGCTCGTGGCGGGTTAATTGATGAAACCGCTCTTTATGAAGCGCTAAAAGAGAAAAAAATTGCCGGTGCGGCGTTGGATGTCTACGAAAACGAACCTCCGGCCGGTTCGCCATTGTTGGCATTGGACAACATCGTCTTCACCCCGCATCTGGGAGCCTCCACCGCCGAGGCACAAGTGGCGGTCAGTGTTGAAATTGCCCGCCAAGCGGTGACGTTTTTGCAAACCGGAGAAGCCATCAACGCCCTGAACTTGCCTAGAGTTTCTGCTAAAGATTTGAAAAAATCCAGCGAATACATGAATCTTGCGGCAATTCTAGGCAAAGTACTGGCCGGTTTGGCGGATGCGCCGCTGGAAAAAGTGGCAGTCGCCTTATTTGGTCGCGCCGCTGAAGCGGCTGTCCGTCCGGTTTCCGTGTCGGCCTTGACCGGCATTCTAAGCGGGCATTTTTCCACCCCGGTCAATCGGGTCAATGCCGAAAACATCGCCAAGCGGCAAGGTATTGTGCTCACCGAATCCGTTACCCGTGAGTCCTATGATTACATTTCGCTGATTAAATTGACCGGTGAAGGTGGCGGGCAAACCCTGACCTTATCCGGAGCCTTGCTGGGGGGAAAGCAGCCGCGTTTGGTCTGCATCAACCAATTTGATATTGAAGTCGTCCCCGAAGGCACCTTGCTGGTGACTCGCCACGACGACAAGCCCGGTGTCATTTCCGCTATCAGTGCCGTGTTGGGCAACGCCAATATCAACATCACCCGCATGCAGGTTAGCACCGCCGATGCACAACAACAGGCGATGGCAGTAATCAGCGTGTCCGCGCCGTTGTCCGACGGTCTGGTTCGGCAGCTCTGTGACTTGCCGCCCGTGCATCAAGTCAAACAAATCAATTTATGAGCTTTACGGTCATCTGCTTCGACTGCGACAGCACCGTAAGCAAAATTGAAGGCATTGATGAACTGGGTAAACGCGCGGGTTTGGGTGCTGAATTGGCCGACTTGACCCATGCTGCAATGAACGGTCTGGTGCCGTTGGAAGCCGTTTACGAACAGCGGTTGGCACTGATTAAACCCAACCGGGCCAGCATCGACTGGCTGGCGGATTTGTATATTGCTGAACAGGTGGCAGGTGCCCAAGCAGTGTTCGCCGCGTTGCTGGGGCAAAACAAACAAGTCCATATCATCAGCGGCGGCTTACGCGCGGCGATTTTGCCCTTGGCCCGTTTGCTGGGTTTGTCCGATGAACAGGTTCATGCCGTGGACATTTATTTTCATGAAGACGGCAGTTACCGCGATTTTGACCGGCACTCGCCGCTGGCCAAAACAGGCGGCAAAGCGGCAGTTGCCGCTCAGTTAGGAAGCGGCGGTCGTTTAGCCCTGATTGGCGACGGCAAGACCGATTTAGAAGCCCGGGAAGCCGGGGCCTACATCATCGGTTTTGGCGGCGTGGTGGATAGACCGGTCATGCGCGAGCAAGCCGATGTGTATGTAACTGAAGCTAATTTGAAGGCGGTTTTAGCCTATTTGTGAATGCTTCAGGCTGTTTTCCTTGAGCGTTGCTCTAGCGATTTGTGCCACCGTACTTGCCCGCTAACTTTGCCCATACCGTTAAAATGGCTGCGGCCGCCTCCCGGCAGCCGCCGCTCCAGCAACCGGCCCGGCATTGCGCCTAGGCCCTCAAACAGGTTGCTTGGCCATTTTTCGCATCAACCGGATCAGCAACAGGATCGCGGGCAATCCGACGCTGGCGGAATAGACAAAAAACGCTAAATAGCCGTAGGTATCGACAATGATCCCGGAAAATCCACCTAACAGTTGGGCGGGCAGCGTCATTAACGAGGTGAACAAGGCATATTGGGTGGCGGTGTGTTCCCTGCTGGTCAAACTGGACAAATAAGCGATGAACACCGAACCGGCCAAACCGCCGCTTAAATTATCGACGCTGATTACCGCAGCCAGCAACCCTAAATCCGGGCCGTTGACCGCCAACCAAGCAAACAACAAATTGGTGCTGGCCACCATCACGGCACCGAGCAACAAAGGCCGCAAGATGCCGTATTTCATGACCATAACACCGCCTAGGGCGGCACCGAAAATAGTCATGAAAAAGCCAAAAATTTTACTCACTTGGGCAATTTCAGCTTTTGAAAAACCCAAATCCAGATAAAACGGGTTGGCCATCACCCCCATGGTTACATCACTCATTTTATAAACGGCCACCAGCAGCAATATCGACCAAGCCAAACCGCCAGTACGGGTGAAAAATTCGGTAAAGGGATGAATAACGGCACTGCTTACTGTTTGCAAAAAGCGGTGAACACTGCGGGGTGTCTCATTCTTAGGCGGGCAAGGCGGCGTCGTGTGTTCGGGTTCCGACAAGCGCAAGGTGGCCAACAACCCCACCAGCATGGCCGCCGCCATCACCCGGTAAGCCATGGGCCAACTGAAAAATTCAGCCAGATAGAACGCCCCCGCGCCGGCACTTAACAAAGCCAGCCGGTAGCCTAATACATACATCGCCGCCATCGCGCCCTGAAATTCCAACTTGACGGCTTCGATGCGGTAGGCGTCGATGACAATGTCCTGGGTGGCTGAGCAAAACGCCACGCCAACCGCGAACAAGGCACACCACGCTAAGTGCTGCGCGATGTCGGTATTAGCCATGGCCAACAACCCGCCGACAATGCCCAGTTGCGCCACTAACATCCAGCTTCGGCGTTTGCCCAACCAGCGGGTCAACCAGGGCAACGGCACCCGGTCTACGACCGGCGACCAAAACACTTTGATGGAATAAGTAACGCCGACCCAACTAAAAAAACCGATGACGGTGTTGGCCACGCCCTCATCCCTAAGCCAGGCCGAGAGCGTGGAAAACACCAACAGATAGGGCAGTCCGGCAGAAAACCCCAGAAACAGCATGCCCAGCACACGCGGCTGGGCATAAAGGGAGCAGACTGTGCGCCAGTTCACTGCACCCACGCCCCGTCTCGATGGCGCGAGGGCGCAGACAACAGGCAGCGGCTAACCCAATCAGCCATTGATCAAGTAATGGGTGAAGATGCTAGCGGCGTAACCGACCGCAATCGCCGGCGTCCATTTCAAGTGACTAAAAAACGTATACCGGTGATTGGATTGGCCCATTAAAGCAACGCCGGCCGCAGAACCTACCGACAACAGCGAGCCACCCACACCTGCGGTCAGGGTCACTAACAGCCATTGGTACAAATCCATGTCCAGACCCATGTTTAAGACGGCGAACATGACCGGAATGTTATCAACGACAGCGGAAATCAAGCCGATTAGGATATTGGCTGTGGTCGGCCCTAAGCCTTCGTACATCGCGCTCGACATCAATTCCAAATAGCCGATGTAGCCCAAACCGCCCACAGCAAACACCACGCCGAAGAAAAACAGCAGGGTGTCCCATTCGGCATGGCGCACTTGGTTGAAAATATCAAAGCGGCTCTCGCCTTCAACGGTGTATTGGGTTTTGAGGTAATGACCGTACAGCATCAACACCGACAAACCGGCCATCATGCCCATGAACGGTGGCAAATGCAGGACTTGCTTAAAACTGACGGCGGCAGCGATGGTCAGCAGAAACATCGCACAGATGGCAATAGCACCCGGCTTCATCGATACAGCCGCTTCGTCGGAGGCCTTTGGCTGCTCATCGGGTACGGCGAAATACATCACTGTCGCTGGTATGGCATAGTTGACCACAGACGGGATGAACAATTTGAAGAAATCGAAAAACTCAGCGTATTCGGCTTGCCACACCATCAACGTGGTGATGTCGCCGAACGGGCAAAACGCACCGCCCGCATTAGCGGCAACCACCAGGTTGACAAAGCTGATACTGACAAACTTAGGGTTATCGACGCCCACCGCCAGCACCACCGCGCCCACCAACAAGGCCGAAGTGAGGTTGTCGGCAATAGCCGACAAAAAAAACGCAATCACACCCGTAATGATGAACAATTGCCGGTAGCCAAACTGTTTCCTGACCAGCCAAGAACGCAAGGCTTCAAAGACATTGCGCTCAGCCATGGCGTTAATGTAGGTCATGGCCACCAACAAGAACAGCATCAGCTCGGCATATTCCTTCAAATCGTGCTCGAATGCGGCATGCAACTGTTCGGCCGGGACACCTTTTTGTTGCGCCAAAATCGCCACATGCGCCCAAATAATTGCCGCTGCTAGAATCACCGGCTTAGATTTGCTCAGATGGGTGAACTCCTCGGTCATCACAAACCCGTAGGCGACCAAGAAAATCAACACCGTGTAAATACCGCGGTGGGTATCGGTCATATCCAAATTGGAAAGCTCTTCCGCCATCGCCCACTCCGGCACTAGAAAAGCTGCCAGTAACACCAGAAAAAAACGAACCACGCATCCCCCTAATAATGTTTTGAATAAAAAGACTAAAAAAACAACGGGGCATGGTATCACCAAGCAATTCTTTTGTCATTTCATCACTTGCGGTATATCATGGCCGGCCAATCTTGTTGTTTCCGGAAAGGCTCCCGTACGCGCGCCATGTACCAATACACTCCAGTAGACCAAACCCTTGTCGATGAGCGGGTTGCCCAGTTTCGGAAGCAAACCGAACAGTACCTGAAAGGCGAGTTAACCGACGATCAGTTCCGTGCCTTGCGTTTAAGAAACGGCCTGTATATCCAAACCCATGCGCCGATGCTGCGTATCGCCGTCCCCTATGGCCTGCTCAGCTCCAAACAAGTACGCAAAATCGCCCATATCGCCCGGACATACGATAAAAATTACTGCCATTTCACCACCCGGCAAAATATCCAGTTCAA
>DBNW01000026.1 GCA_002299425.1 Methylococcaceae bacterium UBA662
GTTTTATTAGACCATTTCAATCAGAAAGAATTTGTTCTATGAATATCTAAAAGCTGAATTGGAAAACCCTAGGATTACGGCTTATTCTGGGGTATAGCGAAAGTCCTAACAGTATTTGGGATGCCCGTGTTTGGCCTCTGACACTTCCGCCAAGCGTGTGCCGGATAACAGCGCGTCCGGCGCGGCGTGTTGGTACAGGCTTTTCAAGTCCTTCGCGTTTAACACCTCATGGGCAACGATAGTGTTTAAAATCGCTTGCCGTTGCCCGTCATGAAAATTCAGGCGGCGCGTGGTTTTTGCCTCCTCGCCAAACCAGCCGTGCAACAGCTCGGCGGTGGTGGGCGTGACCAGATCGAAAATATCGGCAACGCCGTCTTCAAGGCCGATGCACAGGTGTTGTGTTTTGCTGGTGAGGGCTAGTGCAAGTTCCAGTTGAGACATAAGGTTTCCTGTTGATAAGGCCATACCCATCCGGTATATTGGCAAAAAACTTTTTTAAAATTAAAGCGATGAACAAACACCTAAAAAACTGGTTGGATGGCGTAAGCCAAGCCTTGGTGTTATATCCAGAGCAAGACTATTTACGCCCCCAACGCGGCGATTTTCGCAAAGATGCCAACGCATTGCGCGGCGATGCCGCTAAAGTCACCCAAGGACTACGTAAAAACACCACCAAGCGACAACCGTAAATAGCCTTATTGATGAATCCGCCAAGAACGCCCTGGCATAGTTTCCCTGACGTATTAATCCATGCCAGTGAGTCATCGGTAAAACAACATAGCGATTACCACGCAGCTAAATCTGGCGATGGTTTGGCGGCTATCCGCTTAGTTCGTGACACCATCAATCCCGCTCTGATCCAATCGTTGGCGTTACTTGTAGCCGGACATCAACCTATCTTGGTAAGTGCCCACGCTTATGAATGCCAAGGGGTCAATGCCATACCCGAAATTTTTGCCGATGAAATCGGCAAGCAATTGGTATGGCCAGTCGATAGCAACGTGGTGCAAATCAATGTGGTTTCTCATACAGGTGCCGATGGGTTCTCCCGCTTGGCAAGACAAGCGGAGTTTGACGGAACAATCCAAACGGCGGCTAAATACGTCATGGTTGACGATTTTGTTGGTATGGGTGGCACACTGGCAAATTTACGCGGCTTCATAGCAGCACAAGGCGGCGACATATTGGCAGCAGTCACCTTGACAGGCAAGCCACATTCCGCAAAATTGCAACTGACAATTCAACAACTTAACGAACTGAGGAAAAAACATGGTCGAGAACTCGAATACTGGTGGCAACACCGCTTTGGTCACAATTTCGACTCGCTTACTGAATCAGAAGCTCGGTATCTTGTCCGCACCTCGGATGCTGACACCATCCGAAATCGCATTATTGCGGCAAAGTAAGCAGGAATTAGCGCAATTAGCGCTAAAAAGTAAATAACGCCTGTTGTCATAAACCAACTTCAACCAGCACTTCCGCCTCAAAACCAAACACATCCACCGCCCGCACACACACCGTGCGGCTGCCGGTTTTGGCGGGGACGGTGAGCATGGCTTTCGTCACCACGCGCAACGGGTCGCCGCCACCAGCAGTATTGCCGCGATAATCCTGCCAGACCGAGCGGAACAGTTGCCCGTCGTAATCGGGGTCAACCGCCCAGTATTCGATTAACGCCAACGGTTCGGCATTCATCACGCCGTGCAGTTTGGTTCGGTTGGCTTCATCGAGATTGATGGCTTCGGGCGAGAGCAAGACGTAGTTGTCGAGCTCGACAATCAGCATTTCTTCGGCGTAGGGTGCGCTGTGCGCACCCTCGTTATTTACGCGCCGCACGGGCTTGATGGTCAAATACTGCAAACTGGCAAAGCGCACCGTGCCTTTCAGTTTGTCCAGCCCGCCTTTCTTTTTTAGCCTGTCCAATAAATCCGGCGGAATCACCAACACTTGGAGCTGCGGGTCGTTTAATGCCTGAATGTCATGACCGATGGACGGCTCAAAATTCCAGCCCAGCACGATGACCTTATCCCAGCCACCCATCAGCGTGTCGCGTTGGGCGATGGCTTTTTTCAGCGTTGCCGCGCCGGTCAGTTTGTTGGGGGAATCGGCCAGCACCAGGGTTTTGTTGGCGATGCTGGTTTGGCTCGACGGCAAATAACCCAGATTGCGGTTGGGGTTTTCTTCCGGCGGCAACGGCAACGCGCCGAACAGTTGCAGGACGATGGTGGACAAATCGCCGATACGGAATTTGCGCCCCAGCGTGGATTTGGCGGCTTCCACTTGGTAATCGCCGATGGCCTGATACAAAAACGGCTGGGCGTTCTGGTCGATCAGGCGTTTGCGCATGACCATGCAGGCGGGTTTGCCGAGGTCTGAGGTGATCCAGCGGCGGCCTAGTTTTTCGGCGACGGCGGCGGTAGTGCCTGAGCCGCCGAAGAAGTCGGCGACCAGACCGTTTTCGGGGCAGGAGGCTTGGATGATGCGGGTTAGGAGCTTTTCGGGTTTTTGTGTTCCGTATTCCAAACCCTCATTTGAGCGGGATGAAATAGCCATAAAATCGAACCACAGATCTTGAACTTGTTTGCCCTCAATGTCATCTGCATATTGTTTATAACGCGGTGTGCCTGTTGAAGAAAAGAAAATCTTTCCCTCTGCAACAGCCTGATTTATTCGATCTTGAGACCAGACCCAATGCCGTCCCGATGGTGGGTTAAGTAATCCTCTTTCACCAAAGGTACGAGGCTCGCCCTGTCCGGCAGCGTTCATAGAAACAGATTTATAACGCTTACCAGTTATCTCACAGATATTGGGATACTCCTCCGCCGTTTCTTCTTCGCTACGCGGAACGAACACAGACTTGAAGTGGTAATTGTTAGCTTTGGCATAGAAAAATAACGTGTCGTGTATAGCGCCAAATTTATTGCCATCATTATGGCTATATGAGCGTCGCCATATGATTTCATTTCGGAAATTATCCTTCCCAAACACCTCATCCAACACAATCTTCACATAATGCCCCACATGCCAATCCAGATGCACATAAATCGAGCCGCTATCGCTCAACAATTCGCGCATTAAAATCAAACGCGGTGTAATCATCGCCAAATACGAGGCCGTGCCGTCCGCCCAGGTGTCGGAATAGGCGAATTGCTCAATCACAGTAGGTTTTTGTTCCAGTTCCACGCCGGGCAGCACGACCTTGGTGCGGTAATCGGCTTTGGAATCGAACGGCGGATCAATGTAAATCAGATCGATTTTGCCGCGCAGCGACGGCGTGGTTTCGTCACCCGCCAGCAAGGCCGCCATTGCCAGCAGGTTGTCGCCGTAAATCAGGCGGTTTTGCCCTGTTTCTAATCGCGATGAGGGCATCGCTCCTACTGCCAGATGCCCTTGCCGTTCATTGGCGGTGATCCAATCCAATGCCGCCGTATCCTTGGCAGGCAACACCCATTCGCGCGTTTGCAGACCCACCCGATGACGGCCTTCCAGATTTTCCAGAATTTTTTCAGCCGTCTGCCGCCCTTTGGCGACGATTTCGGGGAGTTGTTCGAGCAGGGATTTTGCCATGACTATCTGTTCATCAAAAAAGTGAACAGAAAGTTTATATTAAAATGAACAATTTGCTGTTAAAAACAGGCTTTAAAACTTAACTTTCTGTTCATGAATGAGAAAACAGAATTTAGTCAGCGATTACGCAAAACCATTGAGGATGCCGGTTATTCGGTTCGCCCTACGGTATTGGAGCGTGAATTTCACACCCGTTATTGGGGGCGCTCGGTCACTGTGCGGGTGGTGCGCCGCTGGCTACGCGGCGAAGCCATCTCGTCACAAGAAAAACTACCCGTGTTGGCGGAATGGTTGAAAATAGAACCGCACGCGCTGCTTTGGCGAGCAGGCGGCAGAGTCAACCCGTAAGACGGTTTCGCGCTAGCAAACCATCATAAACGGAGCGGATGATGTTGCCAAAAAAGAAGAAATACAGATAGCATGTTGCGTTGTGAACTGAGGATGCGTTTTCAATGGAATACGACTGGGATAAAAACAAAGCAGTAACAAATTTGTCAAAACATCGTGTCTCTTTTGAAGAAGCGAAAACGGTTTTTGGTGATCCGTTGTATGTGGATTTCTATGACCCTGACCATTCCTTCGGAGAACACCGTTTTATTTTGTTGGGTAAATCGGCTCAAGGGAGATTGTTGTTCGTTTCCTATAGGGAGCGTAACAAGGGTATTCGTTTAATCAGTGCAAG
>DBNW01000005.1:0-3569 GCA_002299425.1 Methylococcaceae bacterium UBA662
ATTTCTCATCATGCCTTAGCTGTTTTTGTTGGTAAAACAGGCTATGGAAAATCATCAACGGTTAATGCTTTCTTTGGTAAATCCCTTATGAAAACAAGCGATGTAGCGGCTTGTACGCGGGAATGCCAGAGTTTGGATTTTGAGCTGTCGTCTGGTTGTTATTTTTCTCTTGGCGATTTACCTGGTATTGGCGAGAGTGAATACAGGGACAAAGAATATCTCAAAATGTACACTGACTTTTTGAGGTATTCTGCCGTTGCAGTTTATGTTATTCGCGCAGACGCGAGGGATTATTCCATTGATGAATCAGCTTATAGGCAGTTATTTACAACTCATAGTGATAAGAAAAAGGTTATTTTTGCTTTAAATTGCTGTGACAAAATAGAACCAATAAACAGAAGTTTATCGACTGAACCAAGTGCTGCACAAATGCAGAATATCACTAAAAAAATTGATTCTATTAGCCAACTATTTCAGCCAGTTAATAGCGTTATCCCTTACAGTGCTGCAACTGGCTGGAATATGAACGGACTTGCTGAAGAGATTGTTAGGGTTGTTTCCAATTCGGAAGAGGTAATGATTACATTATCTTAATTTGTAGTAGTTCAAACCCAACCTGACACTGAGGCTTGAAAAAGCTGAGGGTTACTGGTGAGATAGAAGTGTCTGCTTTCATCACACCGAAAGAGGTATGTAGTAGTTCAAACCTAACCTGACAGTTACTGGTTTTTACGAAGGGTCTGCCATAGAGCTTACGCATCATCTCGCGCCATTCGTCGTTATCATTTAAGACTTAGCCACTACCCGCTATTTTTAAGGAACAGGCTTGCGCAAGCACTGATTGGCTAAAAAAGGGCCATTCCGGCAGCGGCAAACAGCAATATAGTTGCAAAGCTTGTGGACGCCGTGGCCTGATTAACGCCAGGAAAGCCAAGCACAGCGAGGCCGAAAAAGAACAGATACTCCATGCCTACTTCGAGCGCACCGGCATGCGGGGCATTTGCCGGATTTTTAACGTAAGCCGCCGGACCCGGCAAGTCGTCGCCTGTATCATCGGCGACCGCAGTGAGAAAAGCCGCCAATCGCTTTGGCGTGCCCTTCCTGAAGGCTATAAAAAAGCCCACAGTGGTAGCGATTTTTGGGGTGCTTAAAAAAGTGTTCCCGAAAGAAACCCATCGTAAGCGTTGGCAAAGACTCTGGGCAAACCAACCAGGTCGAACGGCAGAGCCACACGCTGCGCCAGTGGTTAGCACGCTATACCCGTAAAGCTTTTTATTTTTGGTTAGGTATGATGGAACTCTTGAGAACACAAATGTACGCCAAAAAGCAACGTACCTGTGTTTCTTTTTACAAAAACTTTATTTAACCTATTGTAAGCTAAATAAAAAAATCTGGTACCGAGAAAAGGACTTGAACCTTCACGGCCTTGCGGCCACCAGCACCTGAAGCTGGCGTGTCTACCAATTTCACCATCTCGGCAGGAATGGGTTTTGCGGTAGGGCGCAACTATACGGGTGCTGGGTATGATTGTCAATATCACCCGTCCAAAATCAGTGCTTTTTACCTTGTGCCTTAATGAGTTAAGCTTGTATGATATAAGACCTATTGGTTTACCTCGCCTAGCAAAAACAGCCTCTAAATGCCCGCTAAGTCTAAAAAAGACGTTGATTTCATTTCAACACCCGACCCCTACGCCCAGCGCGAAGCCGAAAAATACGAAAACCCCATTGCCAGCCGCGAGCTGATCCTGCGACTGCTGGAGAAAAACGGCACCCCGATGGACCGCAAGGAAATTGCCGAAGCCTTCGCCATCACCGACGAGGAACAACTCGAAGCCCTGCGCCGCCGCCTGCGGGCGATGGAGCGCGACGGGCAATTGCTGTTCAACCGGGGCCAGCGCTATTGCCTGGTCAACAACAAAGACTTGATTGCCGGGCGCATTTTAGGCCACGCCGACGGCTTTGGTTTTTTGCGCCCTGATGACGGCTCTGACGATTTGTTCCTGTCGCCCCGGGAAATGAATTCCTTGCTGCACAATGACCGCGCCTTAGTCCGCATTGCCGGTCTGGACAAAAAAGGCCGCCGCGAGGCCGCCGTGGTGGAAATCCTGGAGCGCAACACGCATCAGGTGGTGGGCAGGCTGTACAAGGAAGACGGCTTCACTTACGTCATCCCCGACAACAAGAACATCGCCCAGACCGTACTCGTCCAGAAGGGCGGGGTGGGCAAGGCCAAGCACGGGCAGATCGTGATTGCCGAAATCACCGAGCAACCGAGCAAGCTGCACCAGCCGATTGGCCGCGTCATCGAAATTTTAGGCGACCACCTGGCCCCCGGCATGGAAATCGAGATGGCGATCCGTTCTTACGAATTGCCGCACTGCTGGCCTGATGACGTGCTGGAGGAAATCAAGCCGCTGCACCCGGAAGTGCCGGAGGAAGCCAAGCAAGGCCGTATCGATTTGCGCGGCATTCCGCTGGTGACCATTGACGGCGAGGACGCCCGCGACTTCGACGATGCCGTGTACGCCAAAAAAACCGCCAAAGGCTGGAAGCTGCTGGTGGCCATCGCCGATGTCTCGCACTATGTCAAGGTCAACACCGCCTTGGACAACGAGGCGAAAAACCGCAGCACGTCGGTGTATTTTCCGGCGCAAGTCATTCCCATGCTGCCGGAAATCCTGTCCAATGGCTTGTGTTCGCTGAACCCCAAAGTAGACCGTTTGTGCATGGCCTGCGAACTGCTGATCGACGGCGAAGGCAAGGTGCTGCGGGCCAAATTCATGGAAGCGGTGATGAACTCCCATGCCCGCCTGACGTACACCGAGGTGGCAAAAATTTTGGTCGATGGCGATGCCGAGTTGCAGGAAAAATACCGCCCGTTGCTGCCGCATTTGCAGGACTTGTACGGCTTGTACCAAGTGTTGCGTGGCTCGCGTGAACAACGCGGGGCGATGGATTTTGACAGCCAAGAAACCCGCATCGTGTTTGGCCCTAACCGCAAGATCAGCCAAATCGTGCCGGTGGTCCGCAACGATGCCCACAAGCTGATTGAAGAGTGCATGATTACCGCCAACAGTGCGGCGGCGCGTTTTTTAACGGCAAAAAAAATGCCCAAACTGCTACGCATCCATGACGGGCCCAGCGTCGATAAGCTATTGAACCTAAGAACGTTTCTCGGCGAGCTGGGCCTGGTTCTAGGCGGCGGCACCAACCCCGCCCCGCTCGATTACATGCACCTGGTCAACAGCATCAAAGGCCGCCCCGACGCCCACCTGATCCAAACCGTGCTATTACGCTCCTTGTCACAGGCGGTGTATAGCCCGGAACAAAAAGGCCATTTTGGCCTAGCGCTTGAGGCTTACGCCCATTTCACCTCGCCCATCCGCCGTTACCCGGATTTGTTGGTGCACCGCGCCATCCGTCATTGCCTAAAAGGCAAAAAAGCCGACAGTTTCCATTACGGCGTGCCCGACATGGTGATCTTAGGCGAGCACTGTTCTGCGAACGAACGCCGCGCCGACGACGCCACCCGCGACGTGGTCAATTGGCTGAAATGCGAGTACATGA
>DBNW01000005.1:3846-45737 GCA_002299425.1 Methylococcaceae bacterium UBA662
CGCGCCGACGACGCCACCCGCGACGTGGTCAATTGGCTGAAATGCGAGTACATGATGGACAAAATCGGCGACACCTTCGACGGCATCATCTCCGCCGTCACCTCGTTCGGATTTTTTGTCGAACTGGCCGACATTTATGTCGAGGGCTTGGTGCATATCAGCAATTTGGGTCAGGATTATTTCCACTTTGACCCGACCAGCCACCGGCTCTTAGGCGAGCGCACCAACACCGTTTACCGCTTAGGCGACAGCGTGGCGGTACGCGTGGCGCGGGTGGATTTGGACGAGAAGAAAATCGATTTTGAGTTGCTGAAAAAGCAAGTGTCAATTAAGAAAGCGGAGGCAGTTACTATAACGGGTAAGCCTAAGAAGAACCGGAAGAGAAAACCTAAAAGTGGCTGATGACACCTTTCCAAATAAAAGTTTAAGTTATTATGAACAAAGAACTTTTTTTTAACGGCTACCTTGGTCGAATTGCTGAGAAATTTAAACTAACAAGAACATTCGCTTTTGAAATTTTAGCAATAGCGGCGATTTTGGATTTGAGTTTCGATGAGGTTTTTGACCACGCCTCAACTATCGTCAATGGCAGTGGCAGTAATGACGGTGGCTTTGATGGCATTTATTTGGAAGAAGATGAAGACGAAAATACCTTGCATGTATTTCAAATAAAATCATCAAGTTCTATTGGCGACAATAAGATGGCAAAGTTTGTCAATGACTTCCGTACACTATTTGTTTATGGCAACACGTTGAATCTGCCATTAAATGAGAAAGTCAGCTCTGCTTTGCAGAACTATCAAAATTTAGTTAGTGCGGGGCGTGTTGTCGAAACGCGGTTATATTTTGTTTTTAATGGTGAGAAAACCGGAGACCAAAAGCCCCGTATTGATCGCCATATTGACAATACCGATAATTTTCAGGTTTTCGATAGTCAAGATTTGTACAATCAAATTGACAGCCTGGTGGCTGAAAGAAAAAAGCGCAAGCCTGTTACTTTTAGTTTTATGGCAGAGAAGTCAAATATTTCTCTACGTAGTGATCCGCAAGCACTAATTTCTTTTTCTATTCAAAACGTTAAAGCTGTTAATTTTCGACTGCCCGCGCTTGATCTGTGTAAATTGCTCGACCTAGAGCAACAGTTAAATAAGCGCATTGATACGGTATTTAGTGACAATATCCGTGGTTTTTTACGGTACAACAAAACTAATAAGAATATTCGCGCTACTTTGTTAAGCAATGATGCTGAGTATTTTCCGTTTTTAAATAACGGCATCACAATTATTGCTGAGCGAGTAAAAATTCCAAAGGAAATGCAAGTAGGATTCTACCCGATTGAAGTAGCTAATCCGGTTATTGTCAATGGTTTACAAACCACACATGTCATTTACGATATTTATCGACAACAGCCTTCTAAATTAGAAGGCGTTTATGTTGTGGTGCGGTTGTACGAAACAACGGAGAGTGAGTTGATCGATAAAATTACCGAGGCAACAAACACCCAATCCCCCATTAATTTTCGCGACAAAATAAGCACTCGCCGTTTTAATGATTTCACTAAAGAAATATTTGCTAATGCGGGTATTGGCTATTTGAGCAAACGAGGTGAAACGTTTGATAATCAGCTCAGCATATCTTTAAATAAATCGGTACACAGCGAAACTGTACTCAAATTCTGGTATGCCACTTTCCATGAACAACCAGAACGGGCGAAAAGTTCTAAATCCAAAGTGCTTGAAGAACTTTTTGATGCTACAACCAATAAGAATAATAGCTTGTATAGTTTGTTTAATGGTAAGAAAGAGTCGCCTATATATCAGCAACTCCTTGAAACGTTTTATATCTATGATTTTGTCATTACGCAACGCCAGACCCAAAAACACGATTCTGATTTTGTTTTTTTTGCAGATGAATTGCTTGCTTATGGCGTATATAAATTAATGAAGAGAGCAGGCTCTCTCATTAAAGAGCAACTCGAGACAAATTATCAAATTGTTTATGGCGTTATCCCAAAATGTATAGAGCGCGAGAAAACGTTAAAAGCTCAAAATAAATCAACGTATTCTCACAATGGTTATTTTAAATCTGCCAGATCACGTTTTCATTTAAGCGAAGAACTGCAATTTAGTGATGAACCCGCCGTTTTTCTTTCATAATTCATGAAACCCACCAAACTCTTCGGCCTTCACGCCGTGCAAGCCGCGCTGGACTATTCGCCCAAAAAGATCAACCTGGCCTGGGTGGACGCACAGCGCCAAGACAAACGCCTGCTACAGGCCATCGAAGACCTGCGCGATCTGGGCATAGAGCCGGAAAAAGCCGACCGCAAGCGCTTAGACAAGCTCGCCGACACCAACAACCACCAAGGCATTGTCATCGAAGTGGACATGCCGACCGAGCGGTCCGAACACGACTTGCAAACGGCGGTGGCAAACCTGACGGCAACGCCGTTGTTTTTGGTGCTGGACCATGTGCAAGACCCGCACAATCTGGGTGCTTGCCTGCGTACTGCCGATGCGGCCGGTGTCCACGGCGTGATTGTCACCAAGGACAACGCCGCCGGCATCACCCCGGTGGTCTGCAAAGTCGCTTGCGGCGCGGCGGAAACCGTGCCCGTCTATCAGGTGACCAATTTGGCCAGAACCTTGCGCTGGTTGAAAGAGCAGGGCGTTTGGGTGGTGGGCGCGGCGGACGATGCCGAACAGACTGCGTTCCAGGCCGACCTTAACCTGCCGCTGGCCTTGGTGCTGGGCGCGGAAGGTGCCGGGTTGCGCCGCCTGACCCGCGAGCAGTGTGATTGGCTAATCCGATTGCCGATGCTGGGCAAAGTGGAAAGCCTGAACGTGTCGGTGGCGGCGGGCGTGCTGCTGTATGAAACCGTGCGCCAACGGATGACGGCGAAACAATGAACGGGCAGCACTTGACCGGCAGCGGTTTGTCTTGCATCCGTGATGACCGGGTGTTGTTTGAGGGCTTGGACTTTAGCGTCGGCAACGGCGAAGCCTTGCTGCTGGAAGGCAAAAACGGCAGCGGCAAGACCTCGCTGCTGCGGATTATCTGTGGCTTTCGCGACCCGGATGCCGGGCAAGTGCAGTGGTGCGGGGCGGCTCTCAACAGCGGCGATTATTATGCCGACATGGCGTATATCGGGCATTTGGACGGCATCAAAAAAGAATTGACCGTGCTGGAAAACCTGAACGTTGCGTTGGCCTTAGCGCAAGCCGGCAGCCATTCAATCGACGCAGCCTTAGAACGGGTGCGCCTGACCGGCTACGACCATGCGTTGGTGCAAACTTTGTCCGCCGGGCAAAAACGCCGGTTGTCGTTGGCGCGGCTGCTGGTGACGAAAAAACGCCTCTGGGTGTTGGACGAGCCGTTCACCGCATTGGACAAGCACGGCATCGCGTTGACGCAGGCGTTAATGGCCGAACACTGCGCCGCTGGCGGCCTGATCGTGCTGACTTCACACCATGACTTAAACCTGCACCGCGTTACCGTGCAACGCATCGCTTTGTCCTAATGCCCTTAAGCCGCGCTTTTTTTGCCATTGTCCGCCGCGATCTGCTGCTGGCCTTGCGCCGCCGCTCGGAAATCGCCAACCCGCTGCTGTTTTTCGTGCTGGTGATCAGCTTGTTTCCGTTAGGTCTAGGTGCTAGGCCGCAGTTATTGCAAGCCATCGCCCCCGGCATCATCTGGGTGTCGGCGTTGCTGGCGGCGCTGTTGTCGTTAGACAGCCTGTTCCGCTCCGACTTCGACGACGGCTCGCTGGAACAAATGCTGCTTAGCCCGCATCCGACCTCGGTGTTGGTGCTGGCAAAAATCACCGCGCACTGGCTGGTCACCGGCCTGCCGTTATTGTTGATTGCGCCGTTGCTGGCTGTTTTTTTAGGCATGCCGCAAGCCGCCATCGGCGTGCTGTTGCTGACGTTACTGTTGGGCACGCCCGTTTTAAGCCTGGTGGGTGCTATCGGCGTGGCCTTGACCGTGGGCCTTAGGCGCGGCGGCATGATCTTGTCGCTGCTGGTGCTGCCCTTGTATGTGCCGGTGCTGATTTTTGCCGGCAATGCCGTGGCCATGGCCAGCTTAGGTTTACCGATAACCGCGCAAATTAATATCTTGATTGCCTTGCTGCTACTGGCCTTAGTGCTGGCGCCGTGGCCTGCGGCGGCGGCGTTGAAAATGAGCGTCAACTGAAACCAAACTGAGCCGTGCCGCCAGGGTCGCTGCGTGGTCGTGTCAACAGGCAAGCGACGTTTGATGCAGGTTATGAAGCCTGCCGAGGCAGCCGGGATTGGAGCAGAAAAAATTGCCCATGTGGCACGGTTGAGGTCCGAGGGCTTGCCGCTTTGTTGCAATGCGTTTACCTACCATGCGCTGGCGTAATTAAGCCAAACCCCCGCAAACACCGCTAAGCCAAACCCGTTGTTGTTCAAAAAAGCCTGCATACACAAGGCTTTGTCACGGCTAACAAGTAGTTTCTGTTGGTACGCCGAAAAACCCGCTGCAACCAACAAGCCCAGGTAGTAAGGCCACTGCAAGTGCGCCATCTGCCCGACTGCCGCCAACAAACCCAGGATAATAATCTGCAAAATGGCCATGATTTTTCGATCGTGTTCGCCAAACCATATGGCCGTTGATTTGACGCCGATTTTTAGGTCGTCGTCCTTATCGACCATCGCATACATGGTGTCATACACCAAAGCCCATAGCAGCACCGCCAGATACATCACCCAGGCCAGCGCGGGGATGCTGTTGGTTTGCGCGGCGAAAGCCATCGGCACGGCCCAACCAAAAGCCATGCCCAAGTAAGCCTGTGGCAAATGGGTGTGGCGCTTCATGAACGGGTAGCTAGCGGCCAGAAACGCACCGATGAACGACAGCAAAACGGTGTAGCGGTTCATCAACAGTACCAATGCAAAGGCCGTCAAAACTAGCGCAGCGAAAACCCGCAGGGCTTCTTTCGGGGCAACCTTGCCCGCAGCAATGGGGCGGGTCTTAGTGCGTTCTACATGCGGGTCAAAATTGCGGTCGGCGTAATCGTTGATAACACAGCCAGCTGCCCGCATCAACACCACACCCAATACAAACACCGCCACTACCAAGGTATCCGGCGTGCCGTCCCCGGCCACCCACAGTGCCCAAAGCGTGGGCCAGAGCAGGATCAAAATGCCAATGGGCCGGTGGAAACGTGCCAACAGCCAGTATTGCTTTAATTTTTCCATCATCGGTTCATGGTTTGAATTTTGTTGGTGGTATTATAGCCATTTGTTTTTAATGGGTTGTGCGCCATGACGGCGATTGTCTAGCCTAACTCCCTCGTCAAGTACCCGAGGAATTGGCTGAAATTTTACCTAAACCGGGCCTAGAACCCCGAAGCTTCCTACAAAAAAAGAACCCGCCTGCAAAAAATGGGTAAGCTCTTTTGTAAGGGCTTACCTGGCGGGAGGCGATACTTAAAAGCACGAGAACATCACTTAAGAAACCCTCATGACCAACATTTTAATCCTTTATTTTTCCCGGCACGGTGCAACGTGCGAATTGGCTTGCCAAATTGCCCACGGGGTCGAATCCGTACCCAATGTAGAGGCTAAGCTGAGGACAGTCCCCGACGTGTCTACGGTTTGCGAGCAAGTCGCACCGTCAATTCCCGCCGAGGGTAGCCCTTATGCCAGCCTGGATGATTTACGCCAGTGTGATGGCTTAGCCTTAGGCAGCCCCACTCATTTTGGCAACATGGCGGCACCCTTGAAACAGTTCCTCGATACCACCACGCCACTTTGGTTTGCCGGTAGCCTGACCGGCAAACCGGCGGCCGTGTTCACCGCTACCGGCAGCATGCACGGCGGTCAGGAAAGCACGTTGCTGAGCATGATGCTGCCCCTGCTGCACCACGGCATGGTTTTGCTGGGCATCCCTTATACCGAACAGGCTCTGCGCGAGACCGTTACCGGCGGTAGCCCCTACGGTGCCAGCCATTGGGCTATGGAGAGCCATGGGTTGAGCGGGCATGAAAAAAAGCTCTGCTTTGCGCTGGGTGCTCGCCTAGCCCGAACAGCTTTAAAATTAAAAACAGCATGAAGCACATTGCCCCGGCGTTTTTTCATGCCTTGGCAGTGACCGGCTTTGTTGGGTTGTTTGCCTTACTGATGCTGTGGCCGACAGTCTTGTCACCGGTAACAAACTTTCCGGTGGCGTGGATTTTGCTGGTTTCTGTCACGCCGCTTTTATTGCCGATGCGCGGCTTGCTGGCTAAACGCCCTAAAGCCTGCGCCTGGGCGGCCTACATCAGTTTGGCTTATTTTATTCACGGCAGTGTTGAAGCGTACAGCAACCCGGCACAACGGCCTTACGCTCTGTTGGAGGTCGTGTTCAGCCTGCTGCTGTTTTTTGGCGCAGCCTTGTATTTGCGTACCCGCAATCACTGAGCACCGCATGGCCGAACAAATTCCCCTGGCATTTGAATTTGGTGTTAACCAAACATTTGACGGTTTTTTCCTAGGCGGCAATGCCGAAACCATCTGCCACCTGCAACACAGTGCCGAAGGCAGGGGTGAGCCGTTTATTTTTCTTTGGGGTGCTCGCGGCTTGGGCAAAAGTCATTTATTGCAGGCCTGCTGCCAACACGCGCACCAACGCGGACGCACGGTTTTCTATTTCGCTTTTGCCAAGGTAAATTTACCTGACCCTGCTTTGTTGCTTGGCTTAGATGAGTTCGACTTGGTTTGTTTGGACGACATCGGCACTTTGGCAGGCGAAGCCGATTGGGAATTAGCGTTATTCCATTTTTATAACCGACACCAAGCGTGCGCCCGGCGGCTGTTGTTGTCGGCAGAATGCCCGCCCGAACAACTGCCCATCCAACTGCCTGACCTAAAAACCCGGTTGAATGGGGGGTTAACACTAAGGTTAAAGCCCTTGCCGGACGCTGACAAAATTGAGGTTTTGATGCTGAAAGCCAAGCAACTGGGCTTTGAACTATCGCCACAAGTCGGCCACTTTTTGTTGACGCGATGCCACCGCGACCTAGCCTCTTTATGGGCTTTGCTGGCCCAACTGGACCAGGCCTCGCTGGCGGCGCAGCGCAAGCTGACCGTACCTTTTTTAAAACAGATTCTTAGTGGCCGTCATGATGTATAACATACCGAATAACGGATGTTACGCAGAGCGTCATGGTTTTTGGGTTGGGTTTTAAAGATAGGGGATGGCGCGCCCGAGAGGATTCGAACCTCTGACCTCAGCCTCCGGAGGGCTGCGCTCTATCCAGCTGAGCTACGGGCGCGTAATGGTATTTTTTTTAGGTTTTGCAGAGTGCTTAGCTGACCGGCTTAGATTGCCGCCTAGCCATTTTTGTCAGAATGGCGAGCCGGTTATTCTAGCTTAGGCCAGGCAAAAAAACGACTGATTATTTGCTTTTCCAGCGGGCAGGTAGGCAGGCGCGCTGACCTAGGCGCCGACTGCCTGTTTTAGAATGTGCTGTGCTTGAAGTGAGGCCATGCTGCGGTGGCTGGCCAGCATTAACCAGGGGAATACCATGCAACGCTTGGCTTGTTTGATTTTTTTCGCGGGTTTGTGGTCGGCCAGCCTTCTGGCTAGGCCGCTCACGCCAGCGCAAGTGCCCGCGCCGTTAAAGCCTTGGATTGAATGGGTGTTAGAAGAACGCCCAGAACACTATTGCCCGTTCCAGTACGACAGCTTGCTGACCAGAAGGTGTCTTTGGCCCGCACACCTGAACTTCAATTTAAACGGGAACAAAGGTTATTTTTCCGGCACTTGGTGGGTTTACGGTGAAAGCTGGGCGACGCTTCCGGGAGATAACAGGCATTGGCCGCAAAACGTGCACGTCAATGGCCAGCCGGCGTTGGTGATGGACAGGGGAGGGGTTCCTGGTATTTGGTTGGCGATGGACGGCCGGCAAGGAACGGCGTTTAAAATTACGGGTGAGTTTTTTTGGGACAGTTTGCCAGCCAGCTTAACCGTACCCGTGGACACCGGATTAATCCAGCTTAGCCGCAACGGCGAAGCTGTGGCTACGCCCTTCATCCATGCTGGCCAGCTTTGGCTTAAGGCGGGTGAAGCGGGGCAGGCTGAGCCCGGATGGATGGAAAACAGCGTCGATATCCAGGTATTCCGAAAAATTACCGATACCGTTCCCATGCAGGTGCTGACCCGTCTGCTGCTGAAGGTGTCCGGTGACCAACGGGAAATCACGCTGCCTAACGTCATGCCCGCGCAGTTTTTGCCGCTTGCTGTGGACAGTGTTTTGCCTGCACGGGTGGGTGCTGATGGCGGGTTGCGGGTGCAACTGCAGCCTGGCGTTTGGGAACTTGACCTGTTGTCCCGAAGCACCCAAGATGTAACAGTGTTGCCATTGCCCGCAGTCCCGGCCACCTTGCCGGAAGTTAACTGGCCGAAGACCGAGATTTGGGTGTTTGCAGCACAACCGGCTGTGCGGTTGGTGGAAATCGACCAACTGAGTGCAATCGATGCCAGTCAAACCAACCTTCCCGACTCGTGGCGGCACTTGCCCGCCTACAGCCTTAGTGCTGGTCAGGCTATGACGTTGACCGTCATCCGTCGCGGTGACCCCGATCCTGATCCCAATCGATTGGACTTAAACCGAACCGTGTGGCTGGATTTTGACGGCTCAGCTTATACGGTTAACGACCGCATGACCGGCACCATGAACCGAGGCTGGCGCTTGAACGCTTTGCCTGTCACGCAAGTGGGCAAGGTCAGCCTGGATGGCGCGAACCAGTTGGTGACAGTGCAGCCGGGTACGAACAAACAAGGCGTCGAAGTACGCCAAGGTCAACTGGCTTTGGTGGCCGACAGCCGTATGCTGGGGGAGATTGGGCATATGAGCGCGGGGGGTTGGGAGCAGACCTTCAACTCGGTACGTATCGAACTTAATTTGCCGCCCGGGTGGCAGTTGTTGGCCGCTTACGGGGTTGACAACGTCCCTGATAGCTGGCTCGCGCACTGGACGTTGTTGGATTTGTTCCTGGTTTTGCTCGCCGCCCTAGCGGTTGCCCGGTTGTGGGGCTATGCCTGGGGCGGGTTGGCGCTGATCACGCTGGTACTGATTTGGCATGAACCGGGGGCACCGCATTGGGTCTGGCTGCACATTCTGGCGGCTACGGCCTTGCTGCGCGTGCTGCCGACAGGCCGGTTGGCGACACTGTTAACGTATTATCGGTACCTAGCCTGGCTGGCCTTAGTGGCCATCGCCTTGCCATTTATGGTGGAACAAGTACGCATTGGCCTGTATCCCCAATTAGCACCCTCTTGGCCGGCCCTGCCCGGTCTGGAGAGCACGGCCACTGAACCGGAGGGGCGGGCGATGATAGCTGGAGAACCCACCGAAAGTGCCGATGATTTTGGCCATACCGACAGGGCTGAGCTAGAGGCCCACGGAACAGCACCACTACTGAAGAAAACCGACAAGGCCGAGGCGGCTGTGGTCAGCGGCCCGCCTGAAGCGGCGGCGTACCAGTACCCGCCCCCCGCACCAGAGGTTGGTCTAGAACGTGTAGACCCCCATGCTAAGGTGCAAACCGGACCCGGCCTGCCGTACTGGCAATGGCGTAAAGCGGTGTTAGCGTGGAACGCTCCGGTCGATGCTAAGCAAACAGTCAGCCTGTGGTATTTGCCTCCCAGCCTGGCCCTTCTGGTGAATTTTTTACGGGTTATGTTGACGGCTTTGTTGGTTTTTTTGCTGTTTGGCGAGATTGGGAAAGGGCTGTCGATGCCGTTTAGACCCGGGTACCGGTCATCTGGCTGGCTTGGTTTGGCGTTGCTGCCGTTGTTGTCACTGTTGTCGCTGGCGCCGGTGGACAAGGCTCAGGCGGCGTTCCCCAGCCCGGATTTGTTGGCGGAATTAAAAAGCCGTCTGGCCGAAACGCCGCCGCCAGAATGCGCCAACCAATGCGCCAGCATTCAGCGTATGGTGTTAACACTGGACAACCAGCGCATGACCATTGATTTAACTATCCATGCCCAAGCATTGGTTTACTTGCCCATACCGGCTGAATACGGGCAATGGTTCCCCAGCCAAGTTTTGATTAATGGCCAGCAAACTGCCGCATTGTTCAGGACCGGCACTGCCTTGTCGTTGGCGTTGCCGGTGGGCGTGCACCGTGTGACCCTGCTGGGCATCGCCCCGAAGCGGGAGCGGTTTACCTTGCCGTTGCCGTTAAAGCCTAAGCATGTTGCAGTCCGCAGCAGCGGGTGGACGGTTTTGGGTGTGCGAGAAAACGGCGAGGCAGACGAACAATTGCAATTCACCCGTAGCGGCGACCATCAACCGGGCCAATCTGGCTGGGAGCCGGGGGGCTTGCCGCCGTTCGCTAGGGTTGAGCGCACCTTGTACCTGGGCGTGGACTGGCGCGTCCATACCCGAGTCGTGCGGGTGTCGCCAGCCGATTCGGCTCTGGTATTGCAGGTGCCGATATTGCCCGGGGAAGCAGTAACCAGCCCTGGTATACGGGTTAAGGAAGCACGGGTTGAAGTCAACCTGCCGGCCCAGCAACAAAGCCTGGATTGGCAATCAAGCCTTGAAAAAACACCAACGGTTGTTTTGACAGCGGCGTCCACTGAGCAGTGGACGGAAGTTTGGCGGGCGGTTATCAGCCCGATTTGGCATGTTGAAACCTCAGGCCTGGCCATGATTCGCCTAGACCATACCGAGCAGTGGCTGCCCGAATGGCACCCCTGGCCGGGCGAAACGGTGACGTTGGCATTGAGCAGACCGGAAGCGGTGGCCGGACAAACCTTGACCGTGGACAGCAGCCAAATTCGTATGCAGCCCAGCCAGCGCAGCCGCAACGTGACCTTAGACTGGCGGTGGCGCAGTTCCCTCGGCGGCCAACACAGCGTGATTTTGCCCGAGCAGGCGGTGCTGCAAAGTTTGGTTATCAACGGGCAAGCTAGGCCGTTCAATCTACAGGGCCGTCGGCTGGTTGTGCCGGTTGACCCTGGCGAACAAGCAGTGAGCCTAAATTGGCAGGAGGCGGTGCCGCTGGCAACAGTGACCCACACCCCGGAAATCAATTTAGGGATCGGCAGTGTCAATAGCCGTATTCACGTCAGTTTGGGCGAAGACCGGTGGGTTTTGTTTGCCTTTGGCCCAAAATGGGGCCCGGCCGTTTTGTTTTGGAGCGTTCTGTTAGTTATCGCCATCGTCTCTGTGGGGCTGGGTCAGACCGTGTGGACTCCGCTGCGGCATGGGCAATGGTTTTTGCTGTTGCTGGGCCTTAGCCAGATTCCGATGCCGCTGGCAGGGCTGGTGGTTGCCTGGCTGCTGGCCTTAGGGTGGCGTGCTCGGCAAACAAACGCCATTCGTTATTTCAATGGCATCCAATTGGCTTTGGTGGGGTTGACACTGGCCGCTTTAGGGGTGTTGTTTTCAGCGGTGGCGCAAGGCTTGTTGCAAGCCCCTGAAATGGGTGTCAGTGGCAATCAGTCCTCCGCACTGTATTTAAACTGGTACCAAGACCGCAGCGAAGCCGTGCTGCCGATGGCGACGATCATTTCGGTACCGTTGATGGTTTACCGGTTACTGATGCTGGCTTGGTCGCTGTGGCTCGCAGTAGCGTTGCTGAATTGGCTGCGTTGGGGCTGGGGTTGTTTTGCTAGCGGCGGTTTGTGGCGTAAAGCCGCGCCGGTCAAAACGCTTAAACAGGCAGCCGCCGATACGGAATAGTAAGCCGATGGCGGCGGTTAGGTTTGAGATTGTGTTTTGTTACAACCCAAGCAATTAAACCAGCCTGACAACTTGTCTGCGGTGTGCTGTGTTTTTTTACAAAGCTTTAGGTGTTTCGCGGGTGCTAGGTTTTTAGGGATAGCTGAAAGCAGCCATCCGACACCCCCGTATGGAGGATGCCGGATGGCTTAAAGGGGGTGAGTTATCTTAGGACTTTATGACCACGGCCTACCATGCAGTTGTTAAACGCATTTTTAAAACCGCCTTCAGCGGAGATGCCTTGCTTCGCCCCCCCGCCAATCCCGCCGGCGGCCGCGCCAATAGCCGCCCCGGTGCCTGGGCTGCCGGTTAAAGCACCAATAGCAGCACCGCCTGCGGCACCTAAAAGACCGCCTACAGCCGCCCCTTTTACGGTTTCTAGAGCGGTACCGCCAGAAGCTTGTTTGGCCAGCCGTTCGCATTCTGCGAAATCCTGCTCAAGGCGATGCGCGTTGGGGGCGTTGTAAGCATCAACAGTCGGCCGCCAACCGGTTTGGGTGGCGCAAGCGGTTGTTAGCAGAGTTGAGGCAATCAGGGAGTAGATTTTTAATTTTTGCATGGCAGTGACCTATTGTGTTTGGTTTTGAAAGTTGTTGTTTGCTAACTCTAAGCAAGCAATATGAATCAGATGTGAACCTACCCATTGCACCGGCGATTTTACATCATATTGAGACCTTTGCACGACCCAGCCCCTCAAGCAGGTAAAATGAGCTTTTAGCGACATAAGGTCTACGATAATCCGGCAATCCATGACTCTCTGGGGTAGCATCAGTTAGTCAGTTCAATCGCGTTTAAGTTTTTCTCAACGTGCTCTGAATGGTAAGCACCAAAATACAATTCAGCGAGTGAAATAACGGCGTAACCCAATTGCGCCAAACGTAATTTATCAACGCGGTTAAGTTGGCTAATGAGCGGTAAAACTCTTCTTTGCTGCTACTGCCCATTTTGACCGTGACAAACTGCTCGATGTGTTCGACCGGGTAGCCGTAGTCCAGCACCAGCTTTAAGTTAAGTTTCGGCTTGTACTGGTTCTTCGGGGTTGCTGTAATTCCTGAATTTTGTGGGCTGGCAGAGAGTGCCCTGTATTGTTGCACAAAAAAACCCGCTAAGCCTTGTGGCTAATGCGGGTACAAGCCCGTTGATGCGGCTGTTGAGCCGGGTGGGGCGGTTTGTTTACGCCACAGCATGGACTTGGCCGTTTACAAGTCCCGCGTCGCGCTGAATTTAATATCTGGCCAGCGCTCTTCGGTCAGCTGCAAGTTAACGCGGCTGGGTGCGATGTAGACCCAATAGCCGCCGCTGTCTTCGGCTAGATTATCAAAAGCTTTGTTCTTGAAGTCTTCCAATTTGGCTGGGTTGTCGGAACTGACCCAGCGCACGGTGGACACCGGCACCGCATCGTAGACGCATTCGACGTTGTACTCGGCTTTCAGCCGGTAAGCGGTGACGTCGAACTGCAACACGCCCACTGCGCCCAGTATCAAGTCATTGTTTTTCAGCGGCTTGAACAACTGGGTGGCGCCTTCTTCAGTCAATTGCACCAAACCTTTTTGCAGAGCCTTAGCGCGCAGCGGGTCTTTCAGCACCACGCGGCGGAACAGTTCCGGGGCGAAGTACGGGATGCCACCGTATTTGAGGTTTTCGCCCGTTGTGAAGGTATCGCCGATTTGTATGGTGCCGTGGTTGTGCAGGCCGATGATGTCGCCGGGATAGGCTTCTTCGACCGCTTTGCGGCTGTCGGCCTGGAAGGTTAGGGCGTTGGCGACTTGCACGGCTTTGCCGGTCCGGACCTGGTGAATTTTCATGCCTTTGTCGAATTTGCCGGAGCAGACGCGCAAAAAGGCGATGCGGTCGCGGTGCGCTGGGTCCATGTTGGCCTGGATTTTAAACACGAAACCGGTGAATTTGTCTTCGTCGGGCTGGACGGCGCGCTGGACGGCCTCGCGCGGGCGCGGCGGCGGCGCGTATTCGGCGAACGCATCGAGCAGTTCTAGGATGCCGAAGTTGTTGATGGCGGAGCCGAAAAACACCGGCGTCAGGTGGCCGGCCAGATAGTCATCTAGGCTAAATGCGTGGCTGGCGCCTTTCACTAGGTCGATTTCATCACGCAGTTGCTGGGCGTGGTCATCGAGCAAGGCATCCAACTTGGGGTTGTCTAAGCCCCTAATGATTTCTGCCGGGGCAATTTTGCCGCCGTGCTGGGCACTGAACAAATGGATTTCGTCCTTGTACAGATGGTAAACACCCTTGAAGCGCTTACCCATGCCAATCGGCCAAGTCATCGGCGCACAGCGAATTTTCAGCACGTTTTCGACTTCATCCAGCAGTTCAATTGGCTCGCGGCCTTCGCGGTCCAGCTTGTTGATGAAGGTTAAAATTGGCGTGTCGCGCAAGCGGCAGACTTCCATCAGGTTGATGGTGCGCTCCTCCACGCCCTTGGCCACGTCGATGACCATCAACGCCGAATCGACGGCGGTCAGGGTGCGGTAGGTGTCCTCGGAAAAGTCCTCGTGGCCGGGGGTGTCCAGCAGATTGATGATGACCTGGTTATGCTCGAACTGCATTACGGAGGTGGTTACGGAGATACCGCGCTCCTTTTCCATGGCCATCCAGTCGGAGGTGGCATGGCGGGCGGCCTTGCGGCCCTTGACGGAACCGGCTAACTGGATGGCGCCGCCGAACAGCAGCAGTTTTTCAGTCAGCGTAGTCTTGCCGGCGTCGGGGTGGGAGATGATGGCGAAGGTGCGGCGGCGTTGGGTTTCTTGACTTTGGACGGACATTTTAATGGGAGTTAAATGGCAATAACGCACCCAGGCCCGTGCGCATGGCAAGGCAGGTTCACGTCTGGGCGTTGGCGGTGTCATTATAGCGTAACCGGGGGGCTTATTGACGCTGTCAGCACCGCGCGGTAGGGCTGGTGAAGGCGGCAACGCAGGTCACTGCCGGCTAGGGCCGCTAGCGCACGGTTGTTGGCACGTTTGGCACACAGGTACAAATGCCGACGATTCGCGGCGCACAGTAAGCATCAGATGACCGTTAACCGGCTATTTGACGGCCGTTTGTGGCTTAATTTCCACGTTTTCTCCGGTGTCTTCCTGCGTCAGAAGTGCTCGCCAAATCCTTGTGACTTTAGCGGACACCGCCGTCACTTCCGTTTCATCAACGACAGCCGCCTCGCCTTGCAACGCCCGTTTATGGCCTAGGTCACGGTACAGGCAGTAGGCGTTTTTTAATGTTTCGGCACTCGCGTCTGGCACTAAGCCATGACGGCTTAAGCGCTCCAGCAGACGGATTTTATCGGTACATTGCGTTAAATCGGGAAAATCTGCGGCATGAGCCAGCACCAAAAATTGCACGATGAACTCAATGTCGGCAATACCGCCCTCGCTTTGTTTTAGGTCAAATTTGCCCGCCGTTTTGTCGGCTAGGTTTTCGCGCATTTTTTCGCGCATTTCCCGCACCTCGGTTTTTAAGGTGTCGATGGTTCTAGGTAAGCTGAGCACGGTGTGACGAATGGTCTCGTAGCGGCTTTTAAGGCGGCTGTCACCGGCAATAAAACGGCTTCTGACCAGTGCCTGGTGTTCCCACGTCCACGCTTGATGCCGCAAATAATCTTCGTACATGCCGATGTGCGTCACCAACAACCCGGAATCGCCGCTCGGGCGCAGGCGCATATCGACTTCGTACAACACCCCGGATAACAGCTTAGTGTCAAGAATATGCCGCACTTTTTGCCCCAAACGGCCATAAAACTGGCTGCATGGGATGGGTTTGCCGCCGTTAGTTAACGCCATGGCATCGGCATAGTCGCAGATGAACACTAGGTCTAAGTCAGAACCGTAGCCCAGTTCAAAGCCGCCGAGCTTGCCAAAACCGACTAGGGCAAAACCGCTCGCCTGGTTGTCGCAAGCCGGAGGGGTTCCGTGTTTATCGACCAGTATTCGCCATGCCCGGTCGATCACTTGGGCCAGGATACTTTCGGCAATACAGGTTAAGTAATCACTGACCACCATTAACGGAATAGCCCCCATCAGATCGGCGGCGGCCACCTTTAAAACGTGTTGCTGCTTGAATTCTCGCAGCACAATCATCAGTTGTTCTAAATCAGATGCGCCTACCCCCGCGAGTAAAATGGCCAATTGCTGCTCCAAGTCCTCTTTTTTGAGCGGGTTCAGCAAGCTGCGCGGGTCCAGCAATTCGTCGAACAAAATCGGGTGCCGCGCCAAGTGGCCGCTCAGCCACGGGCTGGCCGAAGCCAAGCGCAGCAATTGCGCCAAAGCATGGGGATTTTCTGCCAGCAGCGACCAATACACGGTGCGCCCGGCGATGGCTTCAAACAGGTTCAAAACCCGTTTCAGGGTTACGTCGGGGTTGGCGTTTTCCTTTAGTGCCAGGAGCACCGACGGCATCAGGCGGGCTAACACCGCCGTGCCTTTGTTGCTCAACCGGCGGATGGCAGCCGTTTGCTGGAATTGCCGGATGGCGGCCAAGGCGGCTTCCGGTTCAATAAAACCTAGGCTTGCCAATTCCTCGCACACCACCCGGTCAGGTGCGGTGGCACACCAAATTTGCCCGCCCGAGGCAGCACCTAGGTCTTGCTTGGACAGTGAAAACACAGACTCAAACACGGCGTGGACAGCCGCCCTAACGGTGTCTAGTGCTTGTTTAAAGCCGCTCCAATCGGCAAAGCCTAAGGTGTAGGCCAGGCTTTGCTGGGCCTGCGGGTTGCTGGGTAAATCATGGGTTTGTCGGTCTTGGTATTGTTGAATACGGTTTTCGACGCAGCGTAAAAAACGGTAGTTGTCGCTTAGCTGCTGGGCATCCTGCACGGGCAACAAGCCGAGTTCGCCGAGTTTTTGCAGCACCGCTAAAATCCCCCGGATTTGCAGCGACTTGACGGCCCCACCCCGGATTAACTGAAACGCTTGGCCGATAAATTCAATTTCGCGGATGCCGCCGACACCGAGTTTAATGTTGTCTAGGCGATCCTTACGCCGTAGTTCCTGGCTGATTTGCGCCTTCAGTGCACGCAATTCCTCAAACGCGCCGTAATCCAGATAACGCCGGTAAACAAAGGCGTTCAATAGGGCCAGTAATTCTGCGCCGACGGTAAAATCTCCCGCCACTTGCCGCGCCTTGATCATGGCGTAACGCTCCCACTCCCGAGCTTGGGTCAGGTAGTAATGTTCCATGCCGGCAAAAGTCATGATGAGGGCACCGCTGTCGCCAAACGGCCGCAGCCTAATGTCGGTGCGGAAAACAAAACCGTCCAGCGTAACGGTGTCGAGCACCTTCACCAAGCTTTGGCAGAGCTTGGTGAAAAACTCGCCGTAACTGGTGCTCTTGCGGTTCGGCAAAACACCGTCCTCGGGATAGGCAAAAATAAGGTCGATGTCGGAGGAGTAATTCAGCTCATGCGCGCCCAATTTTCCCATGCCCAACACCACCATTTGCTGGCGACTGCCGTTAGCCAGCAGCGGTGTGCCGTATTTAGTGCAGGCTTCCTGGTATAAAAACGCCAAAGCCGTTTCAATACAGGCATCAGCCAGGTTTGATAAATCCAACAGGGTTTCATCCAGACTGGCCCAGCCGGCTAAATCCCGCCAGGCGATCCGGACCATTTCCCGTCTGCGAATGTGGCGCAGTTGGCGCATCAAATCGGTTTCGTCGGCAAAACTGGCCGCAGTGAGCCGCTCGGCATACTGACCGGGCAGATAACGGCGTGACAGGTCGCCGCTTTCGGCTAGGTCTATCAGCAGTGTTGGCTGCCTGATGCAGGTTTCGGCAACAAACAGGCTGGATGCCCAGACGTGCACCAAGGAGTCGCGTATGGGCGCATGGCGTGTCCAGTCCATTAGTGCTGCCTCGGGCAGAGCCTCCCAGCGCTGCTTTAAATGGGTGACAGACAGGCGTAAAACATCGGGCAGGTTTTTGAGCTCGGTTGCAAACGGGTCGATGGCAGGCATGGTCTTTAAGGAGGGTCGTCGGGTGGGATTTTGCAGGTTAAAACGTGATTAACATAACGCATCGGCCACGCATTTTGAAGCATCGCCGGCACGGTGCGGCTATACCTGGTAAAACAGGCTGCACTCGGTCGCCAATCAGCAGCAAAGCGTGTTAGCGGGGTAACACGTCAAATTAAGGTGTCCTGATGGTTGCCGCCCCGTTTCTTTTACCCTAACCCGCAGCACCCGCATAGCTTAAAGTTATGGCGGATGAGGTATAATCCCGCATCCGAAAAGTGCCGTTTTCGGGCCAATCGCGGCGTCACTACCAAAAACCTTACATTTAAGGCTTGAACCATGACCAAATTTTTCCTCAGGCTATTGGGTTTTATCTTGCTGCTGTCCACTGTAGGCCTGGCTACCTGTCAGTCTTTACTGAAATCCGACCCCAGCCCGCAACCAGCGGGCCGCATCCAACAGCAGGCCAAGTAATGCCAAAGTCCCTAAACCTTACGTCCGCTAAACGTCTGGCCGATGAAATGCTGTACCGGTATTCGCCGCGCGGGTTGTTGTTGTACATTCTGTCCTTAGCGTTGATTCCGGCTGTCATCCTCGACCTGATCAAAGGCCAGGCCGTGTCGGTGTTGGTTAATGCCAGTGCGTTTACTTTTTATTGCCTAGCAGCGGTTATGCTGCGCCGGGGTCTCATGGCGGACAACCCACCTCCCGGGCAGCGCTGGGCCAAACAGCCAAAATGGCCGCTGAAACGGCTGTCCGCTCTGTTGGTAGCCGTGACCACCGGCCTGTTAGCGGCATTAGGTGCCGGGCAATCGTGGCCGGTAGCCGCTCTTTACGCCGCCGGGGCGTTTTTAGGCATGTATTTGAGCTACGGTTTCGGGCACCCAAAAAACCAGCCCACCCGGGTAGCCCCAGGTTATTCGGATGCTGAAATCGGCACAATCCTAGCCGACGCCTACGCCCTGATTCAAGGCATCGAGCAGGCCAATCGTAAAATTGACCAAGCCGAACTGAACCGCCGCATCGACGGCATTTGCGAGATTGCCGCCAGCATCATCGGCGACCTGGAAACCGACCCGCGCGGCATCCCCAGGGCGCGCAAGTTTTTGCATGTGTACTTGGAAAACGTGCAACAAGTGGTCCAAGGCTATGCCAAAACCCACCAGCAATCCGGCTCTCTGGCCCTAGAAAGCAACTTCCGGCAGGCACTGGAAGCCATCGAGTCGGCGTTTCAGGAACAGCAGCAAAGACTGCTGGAAGAGGACGTGTTCGACCTGGATGTAAAAATCGAAGTGTTGACGCAGCAGCTCAAGCACGAGGGTATTTTGTGAGCGTGTATTTTTCAATAACGAGGCAGCCATCATGACCCAACCAACAGACCTTGCCACCACGACGGTGCCAGCACCCGCGCAACCGTTTAGCGTCCCTGATCAGCGGCCGGCCGTCCGCACGCTGTTACAAGAAATTGACATCAAGGATTCGCAGTCGATTTTGTTTTTCGGCAGCAAGGCCCAGGAGCAATTGACCACGGTCTCCGACCGCATGCTGGAGGGCGTCAAAAATAAAGACATCGGCCCTGCGGGTGACGACTTAAACGACATGGTAGCCACGCTGCGCGGCTTCGACCTAGACAGCCTCGACCCGAACAAAAAACCCGGCTTTTTTAGCAACTTGCTGGGCAAGGCTAAACCGGTGCTGAAATTTGTCCAGAAATACGAGGAAGTCCGCAAACAAATCGACGGCATCACCGCCAAGCTGGAAAAACACAAAACCGCCCTGCTGACCGACATCATCTCCTTAGACCGGCTCTACCAAGCGAATTTGGATTATTTCCGCGCCTTAGAAGACTACATTGCCGCCGGTGAGGAAAAGCTGCGGGAATTGAACGAAGAAATCATCCCTGTGCAAGCAGCGGCGGTGGAAACCAGCCAAGATGTGATTGCAGCGCAAAACCTGCGCGATTTGTACGCCGTGCGTGATGACCTGGAACGGCGCGTACACGATTTGCGCCTGACTCGGCAAGTATCCATGCAAAGCTTGCCGAGCATCCGCCTGGTGCAAGAAAACGACAAAGGCTTGGTGAACAAAATCAGCTCCACCATCGTCAATACCGTCCCGTTGTGGCGGCAGCAACTGGCCACTGCCGTGACCATTTTTAGATCCTCGCAAGCCGCCGCCACCGTTAAGGCCGCCACCGACCTGACCAACGATTTGCTGGCGGCTAACGCGGCCAACTTAAAACAGGCCAATGCTGAAACCCGCAAACAACTGGAGCGTGGCGTGTTTGACATCGAGGTGGTAAAACAAGCCAATCAGACCTTGATAGCCACCCTGGAAGAGAGTTTGCAAATTGCCGACCAAGGCAAAAAAATGCGCAGCGAGGCGTTGGTGCAATTGCAAGCCTGTGAAAGCGAACTTAAAAAAGCCTTGGTTTCAGCGCAGGCAGGGCGAGCTTCCGCTTGAACGCCGATTGTGCAGGCAGCGCGGCCCACGGCCGTACAGCCTGTGCCGTCAGGCTGGGGTTTTTTCAAAACAGTTCTAAAGCCGGGCTAGACTGTGCCGGGTGCCGACAACAGCATTGTTTTTGTCAAAGTAAACTAAGTTTGGACGGTAGCCTGGTAGCTCTTCTTGTGCGTATTGGCCGTAGGCGCAAACAATAATTAAGTCGCCTGGGCAAGCCAGCCGTGCCGCTGCTCCGTTGAGAGAAAACATGCCTGAACCTGCTTCGGCGCAGATGGCGTAGGTGGTGAAGCGTGCGCCGGTGTTGACATTGTAAATTTGAATCTGCTCGTATTCCAGAATTCCTGACACCTCCAGAATGTCGCTGGCGATGGCGCAGGAACCCTCGTAATTTAATTCGCAATGGGTCACGGTGGCCCTGTGCAGTTTCGCTTTCAGCATAGTCACTTGCATGGGTAAACTCCGACAGTGGTTAGGGTTGATGAACGGCATGGAATATGCGGAAAAAAACGCGCGATTATGCGGCAATTCCATGCCGGCTTCAAGCCCGTCGCGGGGCTGCCTTAGTGATTGGCTAAAGCGTTAAGACGCTTCTGGTTTGCTGAAACGGATGTTGTCAATCAAGCGCGCTTTGCCCAATTTAGCCGCCGCTAAGACCGCTAAATTGAGGTCGTCCGGCTTGGCCTGGGCCAAATTCTCACTGCGGCAAATGCTGAAATAATCCACTTGAAAACCGGCTTGACGGAGTACGGCTAAGGCTTGCTGCTCTATTTGCCGATAACCGCTGCGGCCTGCTAAAACCTGCTCACGGGCGGCACATAAGGACTGGTACAGCACCGGGGCCTGTGCCCTCTCTGCGGCGGTTAGATAGCCGTTCCTAGAACTTAAAGCCAGCCCATCGGCGGCTCTGACCGTCTCGACACCGACGATATCCACCGGCATGGCCAAATCTCTGGTCATTGCTTTAATCACCAGCAATTGCTGGTAATCTTTTAGGCCGAACAGCGCCACATCGGGTTGCACTTGGTTGAACAGCATACACACCACGGTGGCCACGCCAGTAAAATGGCCCGGTCTGGTCGCGCCGCAATACAGCTCGGAGAGACCGCCGACAGTTACGGTGGTGGCCGCGCCAGACGGATACATGTCCGGCACCGGCGGCAGATACACTAGGTCTACGGGTTCTTGCTGCAGTTTTGCCAAATCGTGCTGCTCGGTGCGCGGATAGCTGGCAAAATCCTCGCCTCCAGAGAACTGAATGGGATTGACGAAAATGCTGACAAGCACACGGTCGGCTAATTTGGCGGCTTGTCTGACCAAAGCCAAATGCCCCTCATGCAAATTGCCCATGGTCGGCACCAAGGCTATTCGGTACGCTGATTTTTTCCAGGGTTTTAGGCAACTTCTCAGTTCGGTTGACGATGGGACAATAAGGGTTTTCATGTAGGCTAATAACTGTGTTCTTTACCCGGAAATTGGCGCTGCTTGACGGCTTGGTGGTAGGTGGCTACCGCATCGCGGATGCTGTTGGCCTCGGTCATGAAGTTTTTCACAAAACGGGGTGGTTTTCTTGAACTTATTCCCAAAATATCATACAAAACAAGAATTTGTCCGTCACAAGCAAAGCCTGCGCCAATGCCAATGACAGGAATGACCAGTTCCTTGCTGATGGTTTCCGCCAGTGCTGCGGGTACGCATTCTAATATCAAAAGCTTCGCGCCCGTTTGCTGCAAGTGTAAAGCGTCAGCCAAAATTCTTTCTGCCTCTGAGGCAAGCCTGCCCTGCACCCTGTAACCACCCAATTGATTAACAAATTGCGGCAGCAAGCCCAGATGGCCGCAAACAGGAACCCCCTGCGTGACTAAGAACTCAACAATAGCGGGTTTGGCACCTTCTAATTTGATCATTTGCGCACCGCCTTCTTGTAGCAGCTTAGCGGCGTTTTCCGCAGCCGTTTTTTTGTTAGGGCTGGTCATAAAAGGCATGTCCGCAATCAGCCAGGCCCGCCTTTTGGCACGGGCCACGCATTGGGTATGGTAAACCGTATCGGCAACAGTAACCGGCAAGGTGGTGCTGTGGCCTTGTACGCACATACCTAAGGAATCGCCTACCAGCAGCACATCAATCCCGGCTTGATCAAGCATGGCGGCAAAACTGGCGTCGTAGGCAGTCAGGCAACTGATGGCTTCGCCACGCTGTTTCATTGCGGCTAAATCGTTTATTGACAGGGGTTTGTCTAAAACCTGCGGGGGTGTCATGGTTAACCCCGTTTGGTCAAGCCGTGTGTCGGGCAATTGGCTATCAAGTCTTTTAGCCGGCCTTTGCCGGGTACGGTCAATTCAGGGGCAATTTCATACCACGGGTACAGTACGAAGGGTCGGTTAACAATACCCGGGTGGGGGACTGTCAGATCCGGCAAGCCTATGCATTGGTCGCCGTACATCAAGATGTCTAAATCCAGGGTTCTCGCTCCCCAGCGTTCGCCCGTTCTCTGGCGTCCTTGGGCGGCTTCAATGGCTTGTAACTTGCGTAATAAATCCAGCACGTCAAGCCTGCTGGTAATCGCCATGACGGCATTGACATAGTCCGGCTGGTCTTTAGGTCCCATCGGCAAGCTGTGGTACAGACTGGAGAAAGCCAGCTCTTGAATGCCGGGAATGGCGACGATGGCGGTGCGGGCGGAGGCGATTTGCGCTGCCGGGTAAGACAGGTTGCTGCCTAAGCCCAGATAGACCGTGGTGGGTGGGGTAGTATCCATGCGGGTGTTACAGTTCCGTTCCGGCTGATTGCGTTGCGGGGGCTTTTTTGCGGTAGTTTTTGCGTCGCCCGGGTTTGCCGTTTGCCCGTCTGCGGCTCGGCTGCGTCATCTGCTTTTGCTCCGCCTCACTGGCCTGCTGGTAGGTCTCCCACCACGCCGAAAGCCCGGCATCGACACCGCCAGTTTCGGTACGCAACACCAAAAAATCATAGCCAGCACGGAAACGCGGGTGCGCCAGCAGACGAACCGGCTTTAAGCCAATCCGAGCGTTAAACTTAGGTTGCAAAGACCAAACTTCGCGCATGGCTAAGCTGATGTAACGCGGCATTGCGGTTCTTTTTACTTGTTTGCCGATAATGCTGTCGGCAGCTTCTTGGTAAGCGAGGTATTCCGATTCACCTGCGTCGATTTTGCGCTTGGCTAAGGCTTGCACCGGCTCCCACAGCAAGGCGGCAAACAAAAAGTAGGCGGTTACTGACTTACCGTCAGCCACTCGATTGTCGCAGTTTTGTAAGGCCTTAACGATTAGCATCCGAGGAAAATCGCCGTCTTGCTCGGACAAGCAGTCTTCGGTGTCCGGGAATAGCACCTTAAACAGCCCATAATGCCGCAAGCTCTCGAAGGTTTGCAGGGCATGGCCGGACAAAAACAGCTTTAAGGTTTCATCGTACAACCTAGCCGATGGAATATGCGCCAACAAATCGGCCATTCCGAACAACGCCTGCTCACACACCGGATCAATTTTAAAACCCAGTTTCACGGCAAAGCGCACCGCCCTTAACATGCGTACCGGGTCTTCTCGAAATCGGGTTTGCGGGTCCCCGATTAAGCGCAGCGTACCCGCTTCGTGGTCTTTCATGCCATTGACGTAATCAATGACTGTGAAGTCTTTGATGTTGTAGTACAAGGCATTGACGGTAAAGTCCCGTCGCCAAACGTCTTCTTCGATGCTGCCGTAAACATTGTCGCGTAACAGCCGCCCGTCCGGGTTCGACAATTGCTTGTCATTTTGGCTCTCGGCCGCTCCCCGGAAGGTCGCCACTTCCACCACATCTTTGCCAAAATAGACATGGGCCAGCCGGAACCTGCGGCCAATAATCCGGCAATTGCGGAACACTTTTTTTACCTGATCCGGGTCGGCATTAGTCACTACATCAAAATCTTTCGGTTCCCGCCCTAGCAACAAGTCGCGCACACAGCCGCCGACTAAGTACGCATCGAAGCCTTCTTTTTGGAGGCGGTACAACACTTTAAGAGCATTTTCACTAACCCTAGAGCGGGAAATGTTGTGTTCAGAACGGGAGTAAACCCGCACCGATTCGGCAGTCTGCGGCCTGTTTTCTGCCATCACCGAGCGGATAATGTTTTGAAAAAATTTTAAAATAACGGCCACACCCTGGTTTGTCATTGCTGTCACGCCCATCATAGCATTTGCACCGACAACCGCCCAAGCCGGCGGGTTCGATTTCTTTTACATTCGCCTTTTTAATAGAGTAAAATCACTGCCCAGGATTTTACCAGTACCTGATGTGCATTTGACAGAAATAACACATCGGGCGGCCTTTTAGCGTTTAATACGTTCATCCACTTGATGCCTGAAGAGATTACCATGAAAAAAATTCTTGATGCTTTTATCGACTACCCGGTTATGACCAGTCTGTTCGTGGCTGATTTTTCCATCCTGCTGTTTCACCGGCCGCCGTTTTTCTTTTCCTTGGTTATGTTTGCTGCGCTAATGGCTATGTGTCTGTTTTTCGGCCAAAAAATGTCGTTGTTCAAAAACTGAGTTTGGTGTCGCTGCACCCGCACCCTAACAAACTGGGCCGACCGCCCAGTTTTTTCCGCCGCTTAGCCGCTGCCGCATACGACGGTTTGCTGCTGTTGGCTATCTGGTTCTTTGCTACAGGTGTGCTTTTGCCACTGAACCACGGCCAAGCGTTTACCGCCGGGCAATGGTTTTACCCCCTTTATCTGCTGCTGGTCAGCTTCACTTTTTACGGCTGGTTCTGGACACACGGCGGCCAAACCCTAGGACTTAGAGCGTGGAGGCTCGTGGTCCTCAGCGAAGACCGGCAACCCCTCTCCTGGCGGCAGGCGGCATTGCGCTTTGTTTGCGCCTTGTTATCGGTGGGGTGCCTGGGGCTGGGCTTTTTGTGGATTTTGATCGACAAAGACCGCAGGGCCTGGCACGACCGGCTGTCTAAAACAGCCGTGTTTTTTCGCCATTGCAACAAAACCTAATCAATCTATGGACAACCCTTTACTGCTTGACAACAAACTGCCGCTGTTTTCACACATTCAACCCGAACAGATAGAGCCGGCGATGCGCCAACTCTTGGCCGAAGCCCGCCAAACCGTGGCCGACTGCCTGGCTGCGACCACCGATTACACCTGGGACAATTTAGTTGAGCCCATTGCCCACGCCGAAGACCGCATCAGCAAGGCTTGGTCGCCGGTCAGCCACATGAACGCGGTGGTAAGCAACGATAACCTGCGTGCCGCTTACAACGCCTGTTTGCCCCTGCTCAGCGAATACACCACCGAAATGGGGCAAAATGAAGCCCTGTATCGGGCTTACCGGCACATCGCCGACAGCGATGCGTTTGCTTCTTTGGAACAGGCACAACAAAAAATTATCAATAACGCGCTGCGCGATTTTACCTTGTCGGGCATTGCTCTGGATGCAGGCAAAAAACAGCGCTACAAAGAAATTAGCCTAGAACTGTCCAATTTAGCCAGCAAATTTGAGGAAAACCTGCTGGACGCTACCCAAGCCTGGAGCAAACTGATCCGCGATGAGAGCGAACTGGCCGGTCTACCCGAATCGGCACTAGCGCAAGCCCGGCAAGCTGCCGAGCAAGAAGGCTTGGACGGCTGGTTAATCACGCTGCAATTCCCCTCGTACTGGGCGGTGATGACCTACGCCGATGATCGCAAACTGCGCCGCGAACATTACACCGCCTTTGCCACCCGCGCTTCCGACCAAGGCCCCTACGCCGGGCGTTGGGATAACAGCGCCATCATGGCGCGGACTTTAGCGTTACGCCACGAGAAAGCCCGATTGCTCGGTTTTAACAATTACGCCGAACTGTCACTGGCCACAAAAATGGCTAGCCGACCCGAAGATGTCATCGGCTTTCTGGAAGACTTAGCTGAGAAATCCTGGCGGCAAGGCCGCAAAGATTGGTACGAGTTGTGCGAATTCGCCAAAAAAAATCATGGCATAGGCGACTTGCAATCCTGGGACGCAAGCTACTACGCGGAAAAAATGCGCCAGCACACTTACCAAGTGTCGCAAGAAGAAGTCAGGGCTTATTTTCCGATTACTCGCGTGTTGCCGGGCTTGTTCGCCATCGTTGAACGCTTGTACGGCTTGCACATCACCGAGATCAGCGATTTCGACACCTGGCACCCGGACGTGCGTTTTTTTCAAATCCACGACCGCAGCGGCCATATCCGTGGCCAGTTTTACTTAGATCTTTACGCCCGTGCCAAAAAACGCGGCGGTGCCTGGATGGACGATTGCGTAGGCCGCAAGCGCAGCAAGGACGGCATACAAATCCCGGTTGCCTACCTCACCTGCAACTTCACCCCGCCCGGTGCCAACCCGGCCCTGCTCAGCCACGACGAAGTCACCACCTTGTTCCATGAATTCGGCCACGGCCTGCACCACCTGCTGACTCAAGTCGATCACCTAGGCGTCTCCGGGATTAACGGCGTGGAATGGGACGCAGTCGAGCTGCCCAGCCAATTCATGGAAAACTGGTGCTGGGAACAAGACGCCTTAAGTCTTATGTCCGGCCATTTTGAGACTGGCGCACCGCTGCCAGACGACCTGTTCAGCAAAATGCGGGCGGCAAAAAACTTCCAGGCTGGCATGGTTATGCTGCGGCAACTGGAATTCAGCCTGTTCGACTTCCGCCTGCACCGTGATTACGACCCTGACAAAGGTGCGCGCATTGACGAAATTCTGGCACACGTCCGCAAGCAAATCGCCGTGGTCAAACCACCCCAAAGCAGCCGTTTCGCCCACAGCTTCGCGCATATTTTCGCTGGCGGCTATGCGGCAGGTTACTACAGCTACAAATGGGCGGAGGTACTGTCCAGCGATGCTTTCTCGCTGTTCGAGGAAAACGGTATCTTCGACCGCGACACCGGCGACGCCTTCTTAAGCCACATTTTAGAGCTCGGCGGCAGCCACGATGCGATGGCCTTGTTCGTCGCGTTCCGGGGGCGCAAGCCAACCATTGAGGCCTTGCTAAGGCATAGCGGTATTGGCGCTTAAAACCCTAGGTGCGCCGCAAGCGGGCTTGGCTATCGGTTCGGTGCCGGTCACTCGCCGGTGTGTTCCAGCCGATTTAACCCAAACCGCTCGATTTTTTTATACAACGTGGTGCGGGTGATGCCCAACTGTTTGGCCGCTAGGGAGATGTTGCCGTCACAGGCTTGTAAACTGGTTTTGATGCCATGAATTTGCCAGTCTTCAAGGCTCATGCCGTTTGTACTGGGAACGTGCAAACAGCCCGGTTTGTTTGCAGCGTGCGCATGAGTTTTCAATTCCTCGATAAAATCCAGCGGCAAGTCTTTTAGCGTAATCAGGTCTTCGTCGGCCGTGTAAACAGTGGCTCGTATCACATTAATCAACTGCCTGATGTTGCCCGGCCAGGGGTGCTTTTCAAGTAGAGCCGTGACTTCGGGGCAAACCCGAATAGCGTCTGGATTAGGCAGATTGGCCAACTCCCGTTGCAAAATGTGACGAATGATGGTCAGTTTGTCGCCCCTCTGGCGCAAGGGGGGCAGGTAAATCTGCGTCCCGTTCAGACGGTAATAAAGGTCGCGGCGGAAGTGTCCGGCTGCCACTGCTTCCAGCAGCGGTACATTGGTGGCGGCGACAATTTGCACATCAACCTGCAACGCCCGGCTGCCGCCAATCGGAGTGAACTCTGAGGTCTCAAGAACCCGCAGCAAGGTAGATTGAAGATCAAGGCTCATGTCGCCAATTTCATCCAGAAACAAAATACCTTTGTCCGCCAATAAAAATTTGCCGGGTTTGCCGCCGTGGCGTGCGCCGGTGAAACTCCCCGATTCATAGCCAAAAAGCTCGCTTTCTATCAAGTCTTTTGGAATAGAGGCACAATTGATGGCCACCAGAGGCCGGTCCCGGCGCGGCCCGGCGGTTTTTAGCAGGTTGACAAAATGGTCTTTGCCCACACCGGACTCACCGGTGATCAATAAAGGTATTTTGTAGGTTTGCAGTTTGACCGCTTTCTCCAGCAGAGCGTTTAGCTCAGGAGATACGGAAGACTCATTCGGTAAAGCCGGTTTTTGCGCCAGTTTTAAGGAAATTTTTTCCAGAACGCGGGTTTGCGCTGCCGCACTTTGCGACAACGGCAGGTTGGTGTTGATCAAGACATACAGTAAATGCATCAGGGCAAACAAGGAATTCATGCTTTCCTGACGGTCGCTGATAAGGCCGAGTACGGCTTGGATGTTGCCGTTATCATCTAAAATCGGGTAGCCGATGGTGGTAAACGGGTGCAACAAATTGACAAAATGTTCCATGCCTTGGAAAGCCACCGGTCTGCACAAACAAAGAGCCGTGCCAAGGCCGTTGTTGCCGATGGCTGCCTCGCTCCAAATGCTGTTTTTTTCATGCAGCCCGGGTACGGTTTGGTTTGGCAGGGGGATTTCGCCCAACACTTTCAGTAGACAGCCGTCGGTGTCGGCCAGCGCCAGTGCCACGCCGGCCTGTTTAAGAAATAGGTAGAAGTGTTGGTCAAACAAATCCAGTCGTGCTGCTAGCAGTTGGGCGTGGTGGGCCAGCTTAGGTCGTCCAGACGGCAATCTCGTCCAATTGGCATAATTGCCCAACGGCAGTTGGTGTTCTTCCAGACAGCGGTGCCAGGCATCTAAGACTTCAGGGCGCACCCAGTCCATTTTGTCAGGTACCCTGCGGCTTTGGATCATCCAATGCCAGGCTTGGGCCGGTCGGTAAATTTCAAATTCTGGAGATTGTTTGCCCACATAACAGTCCTGGATAATTTTCAGGTGAGGCGGCAATTGAAAGGCACTATCCATTTTTTCTCCGGTTTTGATTGTGTTAAACGGTGTTATCACGAAACCAATACAAGGACAGTGGCCTGTCCGTGCCTTTCTTGATGCTCGTTCAACCGTGCAACATAACAAAATCAAAAAAAGAGGCAATGCGACATAACGTCACATTGCCTTAATCCCAGTACGGGATTTTAGGTAAACACCCCTTAGGAAAAAGTGTTCGTGGTATGCAGGGACATGAAAAACGGGGTTATTGCCTGGGATCTTCGCGGGTAGCCGCCGCCCATTCCGGGGAGTAACCGGCCATGATGGAGTGATCGGGTACGCTCATGACCACCGCTTCGCTGCACATCAAGGTGCCGATTAGGCCGACAGCGTGGCGCAGGCCTAAGCGCGTTACTTTAACGGCATCGAGAATGCCAATCTGGAGAAAATCCCCGTAACGTTGGCTCTCAGTGTCAAAAGCGGCCTGCGGGTCGGCTTGCAAGCGGGCAATGACGGATTCGCTGTTGATCCGGCTGTTTTGCAACAACTGCTTTAACGGCGCGGCTAGTGCCTGGCGCATGATAACCAGACCTTGTTGTTGTTCTGGGTTTTCGGCAAACACCGAGGACAAGGCGGCCGTGCAGCGGTATAAGCCGATACCGCCGCCTGGCATAACCCCTTCTTCGAGCGCGGCCTTAGCCGATTTGAAGGCGTTTTCAATACGCACCAAGCGTTCTTTGATTTCTATATCGGTGCAGCCGCCGACGCTAAAGGTGCCGGTTTTCCCGGACAGCATGGTGAGGCGTTCCTCCAGTTCTTCAGCATCGTGCCGGTTGCCGGTGGTCGAGCCTTGCCCGGGCCGTTTCCGGTACAGTACCTCAATTTGCCCTTTTAGATGATCGACTGTTTGGGTCAGCAGCACACTATCCCCGGTTACCCCGACGATGGCGGTTGAGTCGGCGGTAACGACGGCTCGCTGGGCTTGGCCGAGTTGTGCCAGTGTGGTCTGTGCTAAGTGCATGCCCTGGTCTTCTAGGATGGCGGTGCCACCGGTTAACAAGGCCAAATCGTTCAGCCGCGCAATGCGCTTGTCGCCGTATCCTGGCGGTTTGACGGCCACGACTTTGAACACGCCCCGAATACAATTTAGCAACAAGCCGGTTAGGGCCTGGTCTTGGACATTTTCAGCGATCACTAACAAAGACCGCTGTTGCTCGGCGACCTGCTCCAGTAGTGGAACTAAATCCATTAGGTCAGTGATTTCTCGGTCGTAAAGTAGGATGTAGGGCTGTTCCAGAACGGCTTCCTGGCGGATTTTGTCGGTTACGAAATAACTTGAGAGATAACCTTGCGCGTACTGGATGCCTTCGACAATTTCCAGTTTGTCTTCCCGGCCATTGCCATACTGGAAGGTCAGGGTGCCTTCAGGGCCAAGATCGGTGAGTGCGGTAGCTAATAAGTCGCCGACCCCGGGTTCTTGTTTGCTGGCCACGCTGGCGATTTTGGCTATCCAGTCGGCACTCACCCCGGTGACGGCCTGCTGTTTCAGGCAGTGCTCGACCCGCATTAAGGCCAGTTCCAGGCCTTTTTGCAAGTGCAGCGGGTGGAATCCGGCGGTTATGCTTTTTACGCATTCTTTGGCAAGGGTGTGTGCGAGTACAATGGCCGTGGTGGTTCCATCGCCGACTTGGCGCGACATTAAACCGGCCACTTCGCGCAACATGCGTGCGCCTAGGTCGGCGATGCGGTCTGGTAGCACGATGGCGTTGGCTACGATCGCCCCGTTACGGGTGAGCACCGGGGCGATGCCATCGGTGCGGTGTTGGATCAATACGGTGCAACCGGCACTGCCCAGCGTGACCCGGGCAGCGCGCGCCACCGTGTCCATGCCTTGCAGCAGGCGCAGGCGTGCTTCGGGGTTGTAGATAATTTGTTTGATCATAAGGGTTTCGTGGCGGTTAGTCGGTACGGTTTGGATGGTTTTTCATCAGCACTTGCCCGGCACAGGTGCGGGTTTGTCGGGCGCGTTTTAGTCTAAGCCAGACCCAGGTTAATTTTTTGTCGTTGTAGTCTAAGGTTAGCCGGAAGGCTTCTTCCTCCGCTGCCGGCAGTTGTTTTTGCCAGAACTCCAGCAGTTCTGCCACGCGCTCTTGACCCAGCTTGGTCATCAGCTTTTGTTCTTCAAGAAGTAACTGGCGGATGCTGCTGTCCAGCCCTCGGGCGATTTCATTGATAAATGCGTGGTCTTCATCGTTCATGGGTTTCAGTGAGCAGGTTTCAGTGAGCAGGTTTCAGTGGCTGCTGGGAAGAAATTTTTCCAGATAAATTTTTTCTTTGGGGATGCCGACAGCGGCGCACACCGCGTAGGTAGCCTCGACCATGCCGGGTGGCCCACACAGGTACAGATCCGGTTTAAAGCCTAAGCCTTGCAGATCGCGACGTAAAATATCCACGACGCTGCCTTTTTCGTAGTGCCAGTCATCCGAGCAGTTCCACACGCAGTTCCTGACTTCCAGCGTTGGCATTTCAGCGGCGAGTTGGTCCAGCTCATTTAAGTGGAAAATTTCGGCTTCGGTGTTGACACCAAAATAAATCACGCATTTTTGCGGCTCGTCCCATTCTTTCATGTGCCTGACCATCGACAGGACGGGCGCAAGCCCGGTGCCGCCCGCGACAAAATAACGCGGGGTAAAGCCGTTTTCTTTCAGGCCAAAAATGCCTGACGGACCTTTGACTTTCAGCGTTTGCCCGACTTTGGCCTCTTTTTTTAAGTATTCGGAAAACTTACCGCCATCGACGATGCGAATTAAGAATTCCAGATCACCTTGGTGGTTGCTGATATTGGCGGGCGAATAAGAGCGTGTGGTTTCCGTGCCTGGGATTGCCAAATCGAAATATTGCCCGGAGTCAAATTTGATGGTTTTGTCATCACCCGTTCGCCGTAATTGGAGCTTCACCACGTTGATGGAAATCTGCGTCAGCTCGATGACTTCGGCTTCAAAGGTCAAGCCTTCAGGCGAGAAAGAAATGCGCTCGTAGACATAGGGGACTTCCACTTCAATGTCAGTGGTGGGATAACAGCGGCATAACAACACCATGCCGTCCTCCTCTTCTTGGCTTGGCAAGGCTTGGGCACTGACTTTGCCTAAGACGTAGTCGCCGTCCGAACAATAGCCTTTGCAGGTGGCACAGCCGCCTTCGCGGCACGATGACATCAGGTAAATATCTTGGCGCACTGCAGCACTGATGACATCTTCATCCGAACGGCAGGCAAACGCTATTGCCTCATTGTCCTCGGTGACAATGGTGACTTGATAGGTGCGGGTCATTGCTAAAAAACTCCTGGTTTGGCTGTCTTCCCTTTTAGCGGGGAACTATAAATTTACTGGCTGTGGACTTGGGAGGCGTTAAAAAAATGCAGTACATGCTGGACGGCTCGTCTGGACGCATCCAGGGTGAGGGAACAACCTTCTTGCACCATTTTGTGGTCGCGGTAAATCCGCCAGCGCCACATAAAATCCAAATCCTCGGTGAAAGCCGAATAGGTTTCGGAGCTGTGGATGGCGATGGCTTCCTTGGCAATTTCAGGCAAATAGGCAGCAGGTTCTGCTGCGGGTGATACATCGGAAAATGTTGACATTTTTGTTGGCCGATAAAGGGTTAGAAAATCGGTTACCTATCTAAGTAGCATCAGCATCTGCACCCATGTTATCGGCCGTCATTCCGGCAGGGATTGCCGGAATGACGGTGTTTGATTTTTGTGTAGATACTCATGAGTAAGAACGATAGCCGAGAGATAAAGGGCTGGCGTCCTTGCTTGCCCTTTGGTGCCGCCTGGGTTTACTGCAAAGTGACCACCCTGACACCACGCATTTTCCGTAATTCTTCCAATGGCAAGGCGTAATAATCCGTATTACGCAGTTCCATCAGTTTGGTACCTAGCTGTCTGTCGGTGTCCAAGAAGAAATTGACGGGCATGACAGGCGGCTTGCAGGCCAGTCTGAAATTGATGTGAATGCGTTCGGCCTCATACTTATCTTCACAGGCCGCCATAGCCGCTAGAGCTTGGTCGGCGACGGTTTGGGCATCCGCACCGCAGGTGCAATGGTTCAGCAATTGGTTGTCGTTAAACTCGGCTTGCTTCAATACCGCCACTTTTTCTTCAATTTTCAGCTCTATCCAAAGCCAGTCCAGTTCTAAAGAAAAATCGGTTTTAAAGACACTGACATGCTTGGTCCGAAAATTTTTTAAAAATGCATGGCCTTCGGCTAGGCTTTTTAAGCCGGAAATTTTATTGACCCATTCGCTACGGATGGGGTTGTCATGGATAGTAGGCACGGTTATCTCCTAGGCAGCGGTTTGGAAGTCTTGCAATTTGACATCAAGACCCATCAGTTCTGAGGTGATGGTGAAGGTTTCACCTAAGGTGTAAGCGCGGCCTATGGTCGAGGACACATCCACCAGCAGGTCGTAGACACTGAAATGTTTACCGAGCAATTCAGACACTTCGGTGCAATCGATTTCTATTTTTCCGGTCGCTTTCAGCCACCAGTAACCGGCGCGGTCTTCTACGATCAAAGTAGGGTTGTCGGCCTTGCGCTCCCCTAACAAAATTTCATGCACCACCGAATTGATTTCATCGGATTTTTTTAACACCAGCACCACTTCGTGACTTTCATGGACAACTTGATTTTCTTCAGCAAAGTATTCATCGGCAAAGGCTTTCCCTGTTTTTGCCATGATACCTGCGCCATAAGCATTTGAACTTGTGGACATAATGATTCCTTATTTAAGACCTGAGAGCACGGTTTTAATGAGTGCGGTGGTATCGGTTTTATAGCCAATCGGGGCGGCAAAATCGTGCTGCCAATCGTCAAACACCCGGTTTAATGCGGCTTCAATCGCCGGTTTGTCGCTAACGCCTTTTATTTCGGGTAATTTTGAGAATATGCCCATGAAATCTTTGAGTGCCGTGATAGTCCGTGGTAACCATTTATTGGCCCAAACGTGCATCAGACGGGTGTTGTAGGCACCAAATTGTGCGTCCGCCGCCAAACAAGTGTGGAACATGTCGGTGGTGATGCCTTTGGTTTGCGAGAAATACAACTGCATTTGGTTGATGAAGAAGGGCGTTAAGGAATCCCCGTAGTACGATGACAATCTGGCGAAGAACTCGCGGCGCACGAACTGGCCGAACAAGGGGTCGTAAATCGTGTGGGCTGAGAACAAAATTTCGTTCCAGTCGTAGGTTTCTTGCCAGATTTGTTGCACGATTTCGCGTGAACCCCTGAAAATCGCGCCTTTTGTCCATTCGTTTTTTGGAATGTCGGTGGCTTCGGGGAAGCCTGGGACCAGCTTCGCCAAAAACGTCCGTTCCATTTGTATCATTTGTGCGTTATCGACTTTGTCCAAGCCGATCATGGCACTGCTCATCCGCAAAGTGTCGCCTAAGCAATCGCGCACAACCGAGGAATGGGCATTGAACAGGCCGTATTCGCTAAAACCAAACGCGCCCAAATAATCGCCCAAGACTTCATCGCGCCATACGGGGTCCATTGAGCGCACATGCCCGTCAGCCGAATAGGCTTTCAAGAAACGGTCGGTGTAACGCCATTCCTCAGCTTTGTCCTTCACATACAGTGCGTGCCAGCGGAAGGCGGGGTCACGGTGTTTGAGCCAGTCCGAGCTATGCATTTCGGTGGACTCGTTGCTCCAAGAGGGACGGCCGCCGTGGAATTTTTGTGTCCAATCACCCCAGTCTAAGCCGCCGGGAATCCAATCGGGGGTCGGCTGGGCATAACAGCACAGCACTTCATATTCATTGATCCGCTTGCCGCGCGGAGTCATGAAATAGTTCATTTTGCGTTGGGTCTCTAAAGGCTGGTCAGGGATCGCTGCCATTATTTCTGCTGCCAGGACGGGGTCGGTCAGGCCGCGTCTGCCGCCGGATACTTCAATTGACATAAGCTATGGCTCCATAAATTTAAAATGCCCCCTTGCCTGAATAGAGGGGGGGGCAAAAGGGTTGGACAATTACAGTGCTTTCAAAGGGTCTTTGAAGACACAGTTGATTTTTTTGATGTCATCCAATGTCCACAGCTTGCCGTTTTTGTCGGTGTGCGGCTGGCTGATCAAGGTCTTGCCGTCGCTACGCAACCCAAAGCCTTCGGCAATCACTTCGGACAATTCACGGCCTTCGTATTGTTCGAAAATGTTTTGGCATTCATAGCGCTCAGGTTCAGACAACCACATGCGCTCGCCCCATTGGTCGCTGAACGAATGTTTTTTGCCGTTGAACTCCAGCACGCGCAGGGTGCTGGCCCCTTTGCAATAGCTAGGGCAGAAGGGTACTTGCGAGACACGGTCAATGTAGATGGGGTGGTTGTTTTCCATGAACCATTGCAGTGGCAAGAAGCCGCTGTTCGGGTCTTCACAGCCGCGTGCACGCCATTCTTCATAGACTTTGCCGTACATGTCGTACCAGCCAGGGTAGTTGGCTTCGTACCATTGCGCTTCAGCAGCAGTCGGCAGAGTCAAGCGGAAAAAGCCTGTTGGCCACAAGGCATAAGCGATCATGAACAAATCATGGTGTGCCCAGTACGCGTCTTTTTTCGCATCACGCAAACTGGCGGGCGACTGCACGCCGTATTTTCCTAAACGGCCAATCCAGATGCCGCCCCAATCTTCGTACACCCAACGGTTCCAAGTTTTCACCCAAGGTTCGACTTTAAAATGGCTACCGTACTCAAACATCATGCCCAACACCGGCGTGAAGTATTTTTGCTGGGTCCAGAAAGCGTTGTTAAGGTCGGTATTCAGGTACTTGGAGGCGGCCTCGTCGTTGGCGATAGAGACCACGGTCTGGTAGCCGTTGGCCATGTGGCGTAACTCATCCGTTTCAATCGACAAGAACACGGTTGGGGTCATTTCATCGCCGTTCGCAGAAGCCCATTCGGTTACGGCGACGATCAATGGGTTGGTAAAGCAAGCCTCGCCGACCAACTGCAAGTTGATGGAGCATTCCACGGCATCACCGGAAATGAAACCGTCAGAGAACACACGTTTCATGCCTTTCCACAACGGGCCGATGGCACGGGTGCGGCGGGCATCGTTATGTCCGGCCGCATCCTGGCCTTGTTTGGCGAAGTAGTAGTTGATGTAGCCGCATTGGTTGGTGTGGCGGATTTCATCCAGCACTTGGCCTAAGTAACCGTTCTTTTGCTCAGGGGCAGTCGCCGAATCCCACAACATGCCGGTGGCGGCAATCGCGTTGTACTCGCCTACTTCTAGAAAATTGGAAATTACTTTCATGGACTCGTTCCACTTGGGATGCACACGGTTGGCAGCATCCAGACGGGTCAGCGCATCCTGCAAGCTGCCGAATTGGCGCTCGTCCTTGACCGATTCCATGCGTGCGTATTCTTTGGCAATTAGCTTGAACTGCTCCTTGGTCTGGTTCGCCATTTTGTATTTGGTCGAATACTTGGTGCGGTTTTTGTCAAAATCCCAGGTAAAACTTTGCAACCATCGGTGAACTTCCTGGGCGTTGACGCTGGTGGGCGCACGATTCACGGCCAAGGCGTCGGTTGCGGCTTTTGTTGCGGCACTAATAGCCATACTGATGACCTCATTGCTATTGTTGTGGAAATTAAGGTTAGGGGAGACACACGGCAGCCGGTTTTTTTTACGCTGTGTTGGCCCCGGCTGACCGGGCGGCATGGGCGTTAACGTGTCTCCCTTAAGGTGTACGCAAGTGCTATGCCAGAATTAGGAAATAATTAATTTCCTTTAAAAGACAGTCCGTTAAGAAAAAGACGACGGGTGAGACCAGGCGGTATCGGCGGCTGACCATGCCAATAAACTGGACAGTGTTTAAAAATTAAACGTCCAATTTGGCTTCGGGCGGAAATAATTGTGTCACCACAGCAGCGCAAAAATAGCCGTGGTTAAAAGCATAGTGACGATAGACAACGCATTCGCTGCCATGTTTGTGAGTGCCAATTTGATAAAAACGGCTATTCCGGCATCGGCAAACAACGCTGTGTCTGTAGTCATGTTTTACACCGCAGGCTAACAGCTATTGAGAGTAGATTTAGCCGGCTGCACCAGCGGCAGGGGGATTGACTCGTGCCTTAACCAGGCCGACACGGAGGTTTTAGGTAGCGTGGGTTTTAGCGTAAAGGCCTTCGGCAGGCGGGAAGAAGTGCGGGGTGTAGCGGGTTTGTTGCGGTACTTTTTTGCATTATTCTGGCACGACCCGTTAGCAGCAGATGGCTAAGGGCCGGCTTCCCTGCCGGCTTAAGAAGCCACTGTTGCTTTAGATTATCGGCGCATGAGTTCAGTGACATCACGAACACGCGGTAATGCCGTAGATGAGCTGTTAATAACCCCTAAAGCCCTAGCAGGCCAGTTTTGCGGCGTAAAACAGTGCCTAGGCTGACAAAGCCTGCAATCAGCAGACCTAAGGGGCTAGGTGCGCTAATTGCCGTAGCCTGAACAGTGCCAGAAAAATTTTCAATGGGCATAAACGCTAACAGATCTTGGTTGGTCGGGTGAATGAGGGCTATGGTGTTGGTTAGCTTAGGGCCGGATGCTCCGTGATTGACATAGCGGTCTAACCAGCTTTGGGCATTGGTCAGTGCTGCGGCATCAAAAGGGTTTCTAAACCGAGTGTTGCCTGCGGTAATGCTGAACGCCGTTGAAAAAGCGTTGCCCGTTTGCGTTTCCCGGATAATTTCCCACAAGGCTATTTGCAATGCCGCCGCCTGAACCCGGGTCATGTCAGCGGACAGAAGGTTGATAACATTCTGGTTGACGCCATGCAGCAGTCGGTTTACGAAATCGGCTCGCTGCTGGCCCATGCCGCCGGTGTTTTCTGGCATTTGGCGCAGCGGGCTGACGGCGAAGGTGTAGGTTTGGCCTACGAAAATAGGTTCCTGCGGCTCGCCGCAAAAGGCCAGAAAAGTGTTGTCTGGATTGGGTAACAAGTTATTTGTGGCAAGTTCCCCCCCGGTTTGGGTGAGGGTAAAACGCCCCACAGACAGCGCTGTCCACCCCTGCGACCCGGTGGTGCTGTCAGCAATAATTCGCTGGACAGAACCGCCTAGGGTGGCATCAAAGCGGGCGGTTACGGTGGCGGCAGCGCAAACGCTGGAACCGGCCAACAGTACAAGCGTTGCGGCCAGGGCCGGGCGGCTAAAAAATTGCATATCTATCCTCTTAAAGTGTGTTGAGTGAAACAGTGGGTGTTAAGTGTTATAGGCGGCTGTGGTTGAACTTTAGCCGCCTAAAAAAAACGGAGCAAAAAAAATGCCTAAGCTGCAAGCCCTTGAGTTTTCTAGGGCGTCGGAGCGTTTTGGCAATGGGTTGAGAATAAGATGAGTGTGTTCTCTAGTGTCTAGGGTGTCATAGCTTGACGTTTTTTGTCAACCCAGCCGGGCTTTTTGGATTTCAGGTACTGAAATAGGGCGGGCGGTCAATAACGCGGCTTCCAGCCTATGAGACCGGCAATTATGTAAGCTAAGTATTTGATTTTAATTGGAAATAAAAACCAAGCTTTGAGCAAGGGGGCTATAACGCACGGTACGCTGCAACGTGCATACTGCAAATGGTGTAAGGCAAATGCTGCGTGATAACGGGCAAGCTGGCGGCGAAATTGCCAGTTAGACAAACACCGCCCGTCCGGGCTGCACAAGCCCCATTTCTTTTTTGCGCCTGTGAGCAGGACTGTACGGTAGTCAATGGCGCGTATTTTTTTATTGCCTTGTTGTGCATGCTGCCGGTACAAAGTTGTCGGATAGGCCAATTTGATAAAGGGATACACCCTGGACAGTCGTAGCCATAAGTCCCAGTCTTCGCTGTAGGGCAACGCTTCGTCAAACAATCCGCATCGGGCGAAGACATCTTTTCGAAACAGGGCCGTGCTGGTTAGCATCCAGCAATCCAGTAGCAGCAAATGGTATATCCAGCCTGAAAATTCCGGGTCTATAGCATCACTGGGGTTGACTTTAAAGTCGCTGGGTTTGGGGAATTCCCCCCCGGCATTGGCATGCCAATGCGTGAAGCTGCTGTAGACGACGCCGTATTCGGGGTTGTTCAGTAATGCGTTGACTTGCCTTGACAGTTTATCGGGAAACCAATAGTCGTCATGATCCAGTAGGCATAGAAATACGCCGCTGGCCTCTTGTATGCCCCGATTGCGCGCAGCACAAACCCCCGTGTTTTGTTGTTGTATCAGTTTCAGACGGTCGCCAAAAGTTTGAATTATCGGCAACGTTTGGTCAGAAGAGCCGTCATCGACCACAATCAGCTCAATGGCTGGATAATCTTGCGCCAGAACGCATGCGATGGTTTCGGCTATGTACTGTTGGCAGTTGTAAGAGGGGATAATGACGGAAACCAGGGGCGGCATGTTTACACCTCTTGGCCAAAAAGCCGTTCTAAAAAACGCACCGGTTTACCAAGAAACCACCATTGGGAGCGCAGTACTTTGTTTAGGGTGTGTTGTGATTCAGAACGGGACTGGTAAACCGTGCGTAATTGTTCTGTCAGTAAAGGGCAAAAAGACCGTTGCCAGTTTTCTACGGTCGAGCGGATTTGATCAATTTTGTTAAAGTCGGCTGCGTTTTGGCTGATGCGGTTTAATTGTTGGTAAAGTTCAGCCGCTAATAACGGCAGTTCAGCCGGGTTGTCTCCAGCTAAAGTTTTCGTTTGGTGATGGATAAACTCGTGGTCAAGAAAAGCCAGCAGAGCTTCTTTGGCGGTGTCTGGCGCAACGGGGAAGTTAAACGCTAAGGCTTTTTCGATAGCGGTGAATGCGGACACGGGGTCGGATGCCAAGGTTTTAAATTCTATTAAGGCGCGCGGTAAGCCGCGTGTCCATAATTCTGCGTCGAGGTAATGAAGCAGCCACAGTAGATGGGCTTTTTCTAACGAAAAACCATCACGCCGCTTTAAGGAAAGATAAACGTCATCAGGATGCCGAAGTAGGATTAAAAACTTAGGGTTAACACCTGCTTTTTGTAAAATAGGCAGCCACCAAGGTAACAAGCGGCAAATACGGGGGTCTTTAATGGCCCAAACCGGTGCGTTTGAAAAATCTTGCTTTAAGTAACGCAGGATTTTTTTTGCATACTGTTCAAGCGTTTCGGTGTTTTGCCACTGAGCGGGCCTGGGTAAAAAATCATCCCATGCTGAGTTGATGGCCAATAACGCCGCCTCATTGGTGTCGGCAATGTTGCTGTGTTCAAAGTAACCCTTAGGATTAATGTGAGCATGGCCGGCGTAGAGTTTTTTTCCTAAGTGAACGCCTAAGGCTTGCAACAAGCCTGTAGTGGCAGAGGTTCCGCTGCGGTGCATGCCTAGGACGATTAAGGCGTGGCTGTTCATGGTCGGTGTTGTTCCTAAAACAGTTGGGTTTTTTTGGCTAAACGGGACATCAGTTCTTGTTCAAGTCCTTGGGGTTTTCTCATTAAAAACCACAAGCTGAATAAAACCGCACCAAACACGGCTGCACCGATGCCAATTAGGGCGGGCAGTAAAAAGGCTGGCGGCAACGTGGCCCAAACGGTGTGGCAATAGTCAAGCGCCAAAAACATGAGGGCACCTGCTATAACAGGACGTATCCAAGCTGCCAATAAAGTGGCTAGGGTGATAGATTTGAACAGTTTTAATAGGTAAAAAAAGCGCAGGAAGGCAAGCAGTTGAATGCCTAACAGGGCGTATAAAATAGTGTCGAACCCGTAATGGTTAGCCGCCAAAAAGTAGACAACAGCCATTCTGATTATTCCCTCGGTAATCAAAAGCAGGGCAAATTCGCGGGCTTTGTTCAACAACAACAAGAACTGGCCTATGGGTTGGCTAAAGCCGGCGATGGCCGATGAAATGGCTAACACGGCCAGCATGGGCGCCGCTTCCGTGTATTGTCGACCGTAAATGAGGGTTAAAACCGGTTCTGCGACAGCGGCTAACCCCACACCCGTGGCCACAGCCAATGTGGCGGTGATGTTAAACAGTTTTTTTATATTGGTTTCCAGCCAGGCTTTATCGTGCTGTTTAGTGGCTAAAGCGGGTAACAAAGCCCGGCCAATGGGGTGCAGCAATTCAAACACGGCCATTGAGGCCAATTCCCCGGCTATGGCATAAAAGCCTAGCAACGCCGGGCTGAAAAAGCCGGCCAAAATTAAGCGGTCTGCCTTTTGAGTTAGAAAAATAGCCACGGAACGCACCATGATCCAAAACGAAAACCCGGACAGCTCTGCAAAAGCACCTAAGGAAAAGCGCGGGCGGTAAGTATGCATGACATAACTGAGCAAAAGCTTCAGACACGTTCGGGCTAGCCCGCCTAAAATTAAGGCCCAATAAGAGCGTAGCCAGACGGCCAGGGCAACCGTTGAAATGACACCAAACAGTTGAATCAGCACATTGAATTGGAAATCTTTGTGGTATTGCAGATTTCTTCTAAAATCGGCGATGCCAATGTTGCCAAAGCCATTGAAAAACATTGAAATAGCCAAAACGTACAGCACCCATTCGTAGCGTGGGTCGTTATAAAAAAGCCAGGAGAAGAACCCTAGCAGGGCGATGAGCATTGCCGACACCGTATGAACCATTACGGTTAATGTCCAAACGGTGTCGTAGTGCTTGCGTACCGGATTAGGGTGGCGTATTAGCGCGGTATCGGCACCTAGGTCGGTAAACGCATCGATCAGGCCAATAAACGCGGTCGATACGGCAACGATACCGAAGTCTTCAGGGCTTAACAGCCGTGCCACTACGGCCATCGAGGCTAAGCCTAACAGCCGGATAAACCAGCGCATACCCACAGACCAAAAAGCACCGCTAATAACCCTTGAGCCTAATGAGCGAACGCGTTCAGACACAACCGAGGCCAAATTTCAAATGTAAGGTCAGGGCAATCGCGCTTAAATTC
>DBNW01000023.1:0-33802 GCA_002299425.1 Methylococcaceae bacterium UBA662
CGGCTTTTATTGACCATTACACCACTTCGTCCGTGACATCTGCTTCGCCCGCATGGAATTTTTTTTGCAAATCGGCGCAGATACCGACTAATGCATCGTGTTCGGCTTTATGGTTGGCGTAGCTACTAAAGCCTTTCGCCTGCATTTCCCGTTCTTCATGGGCGAAATGCTCAACCACATACGCTATCAGGTCGTCTAACTGTGCGCCGATGACGGGACGCTCCGCTCCGCTTGTCGCTAAATCGTATAAATGATTAAGCTTGCCAAACAGCGTTTTGTGCTCTTCATCAGCGAAACCTACATTCGTGCCGTATTGCTCGGCTGTCCAGGTGATTAGTGCCATGGTGTTCTCCTCATTAGTTGTTATCGTAAAAACAGCAAAAAAATTATGGTTTATAGCATGCTACCTGTCAAGCAGGGCCCTTATCGAAAAACTTCGGAGCTTGCGTGGTTTCTTGAAAATCAGCCAAAATAGCCCCTTTTAACTTTTATAAATCCGTGACAATCCCAGAAAAACAACGAAAAATCATAACGTTACTGTCTGACGGTGCATTTCACTCGGATACTGATCTGGCCTCGACACTGGGCCTAAGTCAGTCAGTTGTTTGCGAACATTTACACGGCCTGGCAGAGTTGGGGTTGCCCACGCTTGCCGTCAACGGTAAAGGTTATCGCCTTGAAAAACCGATTGAATTTCTGAGTACAGACAAAATAGTGGCATTCCTGGAGACCTCTACCCGCGCCCACTTGCCGGGTATTGAAATCCACGACCAAATCGATTCCACCAACCGCTATTTGGCAGAACACGCTGTTGTGGCCCCGCTACGTTCCGGCTTCGTTTGCCTGGCCGAACAGCAAACAGCAGGTAAAGGTCGGCGTGGACGGTGCTGGGTATCGCCCTTCGGCCGCAACATTTACTTGTCTTTGTTGTGGCGATTTGCCAACGGCTTTGCCGATACGGCAGGGCTTAGCTTGGTCGTCGGGGTTGCTGTTGTCAGGGTATTACGGGCGCTCGGCCTGGCTGACGTGGGCTTGAAATGGCCCAACGACATTTACTGCCACGGGAAAAAATTGGGCGGCATCCTGATTGAAGCCGCCGGTGCAGCCGACGGCTCTTGCCATACGGTCATTGGCTTGGGTTTGAACGTCTATTTACCGCAACAACAAGCAGGCGACATCCAGCAAGACTGGACCGATTTAAGCCGGATTCAGGGCACACCGTTCACAGGTCGCAACCGCTTAGTGGCCAAACTATTAGACCAAATGGTGGCTTTGCTGCGTGACTTTGAAACCCGTGGCTTGGCTGGATTTCTCGATGAATGGCGCGGTTACGATTGCTTGCAAGGGCAAAATGCCCGGTTGTTTATTAACGAGCGACACCTAGACGGTGTGGTTCTGGGTATAGACGGCCACGGCTTGTTGTTATTTGCACGCGACAACGGCACAGTCCAAGCTTTTGCCTCTGGTGAAGTCAGTTTTCATACGCCCGCCCCATGAACTTACTTATCGACATAGGCAACAGCCGGTTAAAATGGGCAACAGCCCACACTAAGCACCTGACAGTCGGCGACCCCCTGGCGAACGGGTTATTAACTGAAGCTACGTTGGCTCATGCCTGGCAAGCCCTCCAAACTCCCAAGCAAATCGCTATTGCTTGCGTTGCCAATACGCAACTCGTGGCCCTGGTAAAACAGACCGCTTGGAAACTCTGGCCGAACACCGCCGTTATTGAAGCACAGGCTAAACATTGCGCTTTTGGTGTGGTCAATGCCTACGAAGCCCCTCTAAGCCTTGGCATCGACCGCTGGTTGGCTCTAATCGCCGCACACCAACTTTACCGAACCAACACCTGCATCGTCGATTGCGGCACCGCCATAACCATCGATTTGCTGTCTGCCGACGGGTTGCATCGGGGCGGGTTTATTTGCCCTGGCCTAAGTCTGATGAGACAGGCTTTATACAAACAAACCCATAATCTTCCGTTCAGCAATACCGTTTTTTCCCTAGCCGCCGCCACGTCCACGGAAGCGGCTATTTTTAGCGGTACTGTAAACGCAGCATTGGGTCTGATCGCCCAAGTGATGACGCAACAACTCCACCCGACCGAACTTATTCTCACCGGCGGTGATGCGGCATTGCTGGCCGGGTACATGCAGTCGGTTCCATTAATTCATGCCCACTTAGTTCTTTATGGCTTGGCCATAGTCCTTTCCGAACCTGCTTCTCATGACAGCGATTTTTAGAAAATAGCCCTTTTTTAGCCGCCAGCCACCTACTAAAGTCGCCCTCTGACGGGCATTTTTATAAGCCCAATAAAAAACCCCAATGACTTTAATCAGTTAGTTAAAGGTGCGGGTATTTTTCCTAAATTTGGCTTTTAAGCACTATATGTTGTGCTAACATAGCCAAAAAACAACTACATATAGTTTTTTTTGCATCGCACCGTCAAGTTCTTAAACGCCTGATTTATCGCCGTTTTGTCTGTCTTTAACCCCCATGCCGAGGAAATAACCGCCATGTCTGCCCAATTGCACGTCATCCCTAGAACCACCGCCGATATTCCTTTTCAGGACGCTTCCCTGGACATCTGGGACACTAAATACCGGTTAAAGACCAAAGACGGCACCGCACTGGACAGCACTATTGACGAAACCTACCAACGGGTTGCTCGGGCGTTATCTGAAGTTGAGACTGGCAAAGCCAAGCAAGAACACTGTTACAAAGAGTTCCTTTGGGCCTTGCGCCAAGGGGCCATCCCGGCCGGGCGTATCGTCTCTAACGCTGGAGCTTTAGCGCACAAACCGGCCACTTCAACCATTAACTGCACCGTCTCCGGCACCATCGAAGATTCAATGGACGACATTCTGCATAAAGTCCACGAGGCCGGCTTAACACTAAAAGCAGGTTGCGGTATCGGCTACGAATTCTCCACTTTGCGCCCAAAAAACGCCTATGTTTGCGGCGCCGGTGCCTACACCTCCGGGCCGTTATCCTTCATGGATATCTACGACAAGATGTGTTTCACCATTTCCAGCGCGGGGGGCAGACGTGGCGCGCAAATGGGCACCTTCGATGTCGCCCATCCTGATGTCATCGAATTTATCCGCGCCAAGCGCGAAGACGGCCGCTTGCGTCAGTTCAACCTGTCCTTGCTGATCACTAAGGAATTCGTCGAGGCGGTGAAAAATGACCAGCTCTGGCCTTTGTCGTTCCCCGTCACGGAAAAGGAAGCCAAAGCCGATAAACTCGACCTGAACGATCCGGCAACCATCATCTGGCGGGAATTTCCTTGCAACCGTGATTACATTGTCAATGCAGGCGGCCTTACCGCTTGCCGCATCAGCAAGACCCTGCCCGCCCGCAGGCTCTGGGACATCATCATGAGTTCCACCTACGATTATGCGGAACCCGGCTTCATCCTGATCGACAAAGTGAACGAGATGAATAACACCTGGTGGTGCGAGAAAATCCGCGCCACCAACCCGTGCGGCGAGCAACCCCTGCCGCCCTACGGCTCTTGCTTGCTCGGCTCCATCAACCTGACCCGTTTCGTGAAAAAGCCGTTCAGCAAAGAAGCCCATTTTGACTGGGACAACTACCGCAAAACCGTGCGCATCTTCACCCGCATGCTCGATAACGTGGTGGAACTGAACGGCTTGCCGTTGCCACAACAACGCGATGAAATCACCCGCAAACGCCGCCACGGCATGGGTTATTTGGGTTTAGGGTCCACCGTCACTCTGCTGGGCATGAAATACGGCGACCAAGCGTCAGTAACGTTCACGGCACAAGTCACCCAAGCCTTAGCGGTGGAAGGCTGGAAAGCTGCGCTGGAGTTGGCCAAAGAAAAAGGTGCCGCGCCCATCATGGCGCAAGTGTTCACTGTCACCGGTGAAATGCTGCGCCTGCGCCCGGAAATGGCGGCCGATGGCTATAAAATCGGCGATCAAGTACCCGGCAAAATCCTGCACGCCCAATACAGCCGTTACCTGCAACAACTGGCTAACATTGAGCCGGAACTGGTCGCGCAACTGGCCGAAACCGGTGCCCGCTTCACCCACCACAGTTCCATCGCCCCCACCGGCACCATCTCGCTGTCGCTGGCCAACAACGCCAGCAACGGCATCGAACCGAGTTTCGCGCACCATTACTCGCGCAACGTGATCCGCACCGGCAAAAAATCCAAGGAAAAAGTCGATGTCTACTCCTACGAACTTTTGGCCTACCGGCACTTGGTCAACCCGAACGCCATGCCCTACAGCGACGATTCCGCCTGCCAATTGCCCGATTACTTCATCGCCGCCGACGACATCACACCGAAACAACACGTCGATATTCAGGCCGCCGCGCAGCAGTGGATAGACTCGTCCATCTCCAAAACCGCCAACGTGCCGACCGATTACCCTTACGAAGATTTTAAATCCATCTATGAATACGCCTACGAACAAGGGCTAAAGGGTTGCACCACCTTCCGTTTCAACCCAGAAGTATTCCAAGGTGTGCTGGTCAAGGAATCGGACTTAGAAAACACCACCTACCAATTCACGCTGGAAGACGGCCACGTCGTCGAATACAAAGGCAACGAGGAAATCGAATACGACGGTGAAACCCACACCGCCGCAAATTTGTTCGATGCGTTGAAAGAAGGGTATTACGGGAAGTTTTGAGGCGGCGGGTATTTTGTAGTACCTTTTCAAAACACTTAGGCTAACGGGGATGCTCCAGCGGTACGCGGTGCGTACGCTACTGCACTTGCAGCAACCAGCCGTCGTTGCCATGACAGTGATTATGCCCATCGGCGGTGATGTTGATGCGCGCAAAATCGCCGGTAATGCGCTCAGGTAACCGGCCTTCGACCAGAAAACCTTGGGCTTGTTTGCTGATGGTTACGTCAACCGGCTGACCTTTGACGGTGACGGCGATGCTGTTAGGCTCGGTGTTAGGCGATACTAGGAAGGAAAATTTGGCTGCTGCGGCGACCACTGCATGATGTTCCGGTTGGAATTGGCTGAATTTTGGTTTGGCGCAGGACTTAGCGTTACCGCCCCCGCTGCCTCCGCCATAAGCTCCGGCTTGGCATGCGGTTGCCATACAAACGATTAGCAGTAAGCTGTTGGACCCTTTCATGGTGTAACCTCCTGTTTTTTGTGAATTCATGAACAACCAGCATACCGCCGTTTGGCTTGCTGTAAAGGTAAAAACCAGGCTGGGCCGCCATTAATGTTTCTCAACTTTTCAAGCGACACGATCATGAATCATAAAATCTGCAAAAAAATCATCGGCTATAAAGTCATCACTAAAGAAAATGCCGACGCTGGCAAAGTGGCGCAGCCTGCCTTACTGGAATCCATGCACGAAAACATGCCGAGACCAGAAGTTTTGTACGGCTCCACTTATAAGATCAAAACTCCGCAATCAGAACATGCTTTGTACATCACTATCAACGACATGATTCTGAACCAGGGTACCGCTCACGAAGAGCGGCGGCCTTATGAAATTTTTATTAATTCCAAGAATATGGAACATTTCCAGTGGGTGCTGGCACTGACACGGGTAATATCGGCCGTGTTTCGCAAGGGCGGCGACGCTTGTTTTCTGGTCGATGAATTAAAAGCGGTGTTTGACCCACGCGGCGGCTATTTTAAAAAAGGCGGCGTGTTCATGCCGTCCTTGGTGGCCGAGATCGGCCATGCCATTGAATCGCATTTAAAAAGCATCGGCATGTTGCTAGGGCAGGAATTGAGCAGTCATGAAAAAGCGTTTTTGGCGGCTAAACGTCTGGAATTTGCTGCCCGCCACAAACCAGAAACTGAGTCGGGTGAATTTCCGGCCCAAGCCTTGCTGTGTAACAAATGCCAAACCAAGGCGGTGGTGTTGATGGACGGCTGCATGACTTGCCTGAACTGCGGGGACAGCAAATGCAGCTAGCACTGGAATGGCAGGGGCACTAGCCCCTGCGGGACCGGCGGATTTAGTTGAAGGCTTTACCAGGGGTTCCTGGTAGTGTCGGCATGTCTTGTTTTGGGAACGGTCCGGTTAAAGCATTCAGGAAGGCGACTATATCGGCGACCTCTTCCTTGGACAAGTCTTTGTCCAATTGCAACTTACCCATGATTTTCACGGCCGCATCCAAGGTTTTTACCGAGCCGTTGTGCATGTAAGGCGCGGTCAGCGCGATGTTACGCAAGGTAGGTACTTTGAACAGGTGTTGGTCTTCGGCTTTTTTGCTGACTTCGGCCACGCCCAAATCTTGGCTAAAATGGTATTGAGCCTCAAAGTATTGGTTGGAGTGCATGGGGAATTTTTGCAACAGGCCGGGGCCGTTGAAAGCCGGGCCGCTGTGGCAACCGGTGCAACCGAGTTCAGCCATTTTTTCCATACCACGAAGTTGTTGTTCGGTGAGCGCGTTTTGGTTGCCACCGACATAGTGGTCATAGGCACTATTGGGGGTAATCAAGGTTCTTTCGTAGGCGGCGATGGCTTTGGTGGCGCTGTCTTTGCTGATACTGTCAGGGCCAAAGGCTGCGGTAAACGCGGCTTGATAGCCTTCAATGGTTTTTAGTCGGGCGACTACGTCATCCCAGTTTTTCATACCCATTTCGATGGGATTGGTGACCGGACCTGCGGCTTGTTCTTCCAGACTGGCGGCACGGCCATCCCAAAATTGCACAAGGTTGAACGCAGAATTCCAAACCGTCGGTGCGCTCCGACCACCGGTCTGACCGTTAACACCCATCGAGTTGGGGCGGTTGTCTTCGCCGCCCAGCATGGTGTTGTGGCAAGACGCACAAGAAACCGTGCCGGTTGATGACAAACGGGGGTCATGATAGAGCATTTTACCCAAGGCCACTTTTTCGGCGGTGGTAGGGTTATCGGCGGGTGCTGGGACTTCTGTGGGTAAAGCCTCCCAGGCATGGACGGTGGAAACGGAACCGGCCAAGACCAGCGCGGCTGCGAGCGAACGTAGTGTGTACATTGACTGTCCTCCAAGTGGTTTTTATGCCAGTAATTTTTATGATTTATAAACCAGGCTACGGCAAACCCTGCGGGATTTTAAGGCATAAGGCTATCAAGTCAATGAAATTTGCCCTCAGACGCAAACCTACTAGACGGGTCGTGCGGCCTGCCGGCAACGGCTAAAAATTGATATTCAAATTAGTGAGCCAAATGTGGTTGAAAAAATCCGGCACCCCAAAATGATTGATGTACTGAAATTGGTAGCCAGTATCCAGGTTGATGGTAGGGCTGAGTTTGTAGCCGATGCCAGCATAGGCTCGGTTTTGATTGATGCCGGGCTGGACAGAATGCGCCCTAGGACTGTCGTCTAGGGAATTAAGATGGATGAACAGCTCGTCTGCGGCAACTAAATAGGTATTGGATCCGGGAACGCTGTATTGCAAACGAACTCGGTGGCGCATACGGTGTCCGGTATCGGCATCGGCAAAAAAACGCTGCTCAAGCCGGAGCCGGTACTGAAAGTCGATTTCAGGAGTGATGTCGTCTGCCCATTGCACCTGCTGCATGAGGTCTTGGGTGGCGTTTTCAAATTTAACGGACGAGTCGTATTCGCCTTGCCACGTGTAACCCAGCCACAGTTGAAGTTTTGGCGTCACTTTATAACCCATTAAGGGACGGATAATAAATTGGCTGAATTGGGATGAGTTATCCCTAGAGCGCGGTGCCAACTCTAAAGAAGCCAGGTAACGGCTGTTATTGAAATCCGTTTGGTAGGTGGTGCTGAGCCAGCTTGCCCAGCTGTCATTGGGTTGAGCCTGTACAACAGACGGCATGGCCAAGAAAGGCAAAAACCAGCAATAGTTTTTCATGCGTGATGGACCACTAATCAGCGCTGCTGTGTATACAACGTTAGGAGTCGAATGCTCTGTGTGTGCTTAGCTGCCAATGGCGACACCTTCCCAGGCCGACAACTGCCCATCCTCCAGTATCTTAAGCAATTCAGTACTGATTTCACGCCGTTTGTCGGGATCGGTAATCAGGCTGTTTTGTTGGTCAGTGACATAGAATATGTCCTCAACCCGGCTGCCAATGGTGGTGATTTTTGCACTGTGCAGTTTTATATTTTGACGGACAAATGCTTGGCCAACTTTAGCCAGCAAACCGGCATGATCGGTGGTGACCAGCTCGATAATAGTGTGCTTGCCCAGCGGATCTAAGTGGAACTGAATGCGGGTGGGAATAGGGAAATGCCTAGCTTGGCGGGACTGTTTGTGGAGATTGCGCTGCGGCCTGATTTCACCCTGCAATAAATGGCTGCGCAGGGCTGTGCAGATGTGTTCGCTGCGGTAGGTATCCAGTAGGGGTTCGCCGGATTGTTCCAGTACCTGAAAAGTGTCCAGCACATAGCCGTCTAACGTGGTCATGATTTTGGCGTCTAGGATGGTCAAGCCGAGTTGGTCTAAAGTGGCGGTACTTAAGGAAAAGACCGGGCCTTGGTTGCTGGTGTAGACAAACAGTTCCGCGCTGCCCCGCTGCGTCTGCGGGCGCAGCAACACCAGCGGCAAGTCCTCGGCCTGTGCAGCGGCAATGGCTTGCGTGTGCCAGGCGATTTCATCGGCGCAGTGGCGTAAAAAATAATCTGCGCTGAAATGTCGCCAGACCCGATCGATGTCGGCTTCATTCAAGCCCGCCCGTAGCAGCTCGTCTTTGGTCTCTTTTTTGCACTCATCGATGCGCTCGGCCTGATCGGTTGGGTTAGGCAGACCGCGGCGCAGTGCGTTGTGTGTGGCTGTGTACAGTTCTTTTAGCAAGGAGTCTTTCCAGGAGTTCCACAATTCCGGGTTGGTGGCTCGGATGTCGGCAACCGTCAGCAAATACAGGTAGTTCAGGTATTCCACACTGCCTACGGCGCGGGCGAACTCATGAATGACATCGGCGTCGCCTATGTCTTTGCGCTGGGCGGTCATCGACATGATGAGATGGTTTTGCACCAGCCACACCACCAGACGGGTGTCCTGTGCGGACAATTGGTGCTGGGTGCAGAACGTGCGAGCAATTTGCCCGCCCAGCGTGGAATGATCGCCGCCTATGCCTTTGGCGATGTCATGGAACAAGGCGGCGATGTACAGCAATTCGGGCTTAGCGATGAAGGCAAACACCGCATTGCAAAACGGCAATTCATGGCGGTGTACCGCTAGAGCGAAGCGGCGCAGGTTACGCACTACAAATAAGGTGTGTTCATCCACTGTGTAAATGTGGAACAAATCGTACTGCATGCGTGCCACGATGTTGGCAAAGCACGGCAAATAGGCCGCGAGTACCCCGTAACGATTCATTCGCCGCAATTGGTGGGTGAGTCCGTGGGGGTGGCGCAACACCCGCATGAACAGGTGGTTGGCCTCCGGATTGGCGCGGAAGCTGTCGTCGATAAGGTGCAGGTTTTCGCGGATCAGGCGCACCGTGGAAGCCCGGATGCCGGTTAGCCCGGCGTGTTCCTGCAATAGCAAGAACACCGTTAACAAAGCCAGCGGCTGCCGGGCAAAGATGCCCTCGTCGGTGGCCTCAAGATAGCCGTTAATAGCGACAAATTGGTGATTTACCGGTATTGGCGGGCTGTGTTTTTTGCTGCAAATAAAACGCTCACTGAACAACTGCAACAGTATTTCATTCAGCCGCTCCAGCCTTTGCACAGTTTTGAAATAAAACTGCATGAACTGCTCGACATCCTGGTTGGGCTGCATCTGTTCGCCACTGAAACCGAAAATCTTGGCTAAATCGCGCTGGCAATCAAAAAGTAGTCGGTTTTCGCCGCGTCGGGTGAGCAAGTGCAGGGCGTAACGAATACGCCACAGAGTATCCTGAGCGGTCAGTAATTCCTGGTATTCAGATTCCAGCAAAAATCCATGCTTGGTTAAATCATCAAGCGTTTCCGAATGGTAGTGCCGCTGGAATACCCAAGCCACCACTTGTATGTCCCGCAACCCTCCGGGGCCTTCTTTGACATTGGGTTCTAGGTTGTAGGCGGTGTCATGAAATTTTCCGTAACGCTGCGCCTGTTCGGCCATTTTGGCTAGGAAAAACTGATCGGACGACCAGATTTTATCCGGGGATGTCTGATTTTTCAGCCGGTCGAACAAGGCCCGGCAACCTGTAATTAAACGCGCTTCCATCAGCCCGGTCATGATGGTTTGATCGACTAAGGCACTGGCGACGAACTCTTCTAGGGTGCGGATGCTATGGCTGGGTTTTAGGCCAATATCCCATAACGAGGTAAAAAATTGCCCCAATTTTTCCTGGTAGCGGCTTATGTCATCGCCATCGAGCAAGACGGCAATATCGACATCGGAATAGGGGAATAGCTCGCGCCTGCCATACCCCCCCACTGCAATCAGGTTGAGGTGGCCACAATGAGCGCCCAGAAAATGCTGCCAACAGGCAATCAGAACGGCGTCGATTAAATCCGATTTAGCAGTTACCAACCCGGATACCGGCTTTTGCGAGTCAAACCCGGCTTCCAAACTAATGTTTTTTTGCTTTAACCATTGCTTAAGAACAGGAGCCGCATTGTTTCCGGTAAGCAATCCGGTTATTTCGGCTACGGTGTTCATAGTTCCTCTTCCTGACGTAGTGTTAAAACTTCATGGCTGGTTTCGGTGACCAACACCGTGTGTTCCCACTGCGCGGACAAGCTGCGGTCTTTTGTGACCACGGTCCAGCCGTCCGGCAGGACTTTGACATAGCGTTTGCCGAGGTTGATCATCGGCTCGATGGTGATGACCATGCCCGGGTCTAAGCTTATTCCGGCACCCGGTTTGCCGTAGTGCAGGACTTGCGGTTCTTCATGAAAGTTTTTTCCGATACCGTGCCCGCAAAATTCCCGCACCACTGAATAACGGTTGCTTTCGGCGTGTTTTTGAATAGCATGGCCTATGTCCCCAAGCGTGGCCCCGGGCCGGACCTGTGCGATGCCACGGTACAGTGCTTCCTGGGTTATTTTGACTAAACGGTGTGCATGCGGGGAAACCTCGCCAAGACAAAACATCATGCTGGTGTCACCGTGATAGCCGTCCTTGATGACGGTGATGTCAACGTTGACGATATCGCCAGACTTGAGTTTTTTATTGCTAGGAATGCCGTGACAGACTTGGTGGTTGACAGACGTGCAGATGGATTTTGGGAAGCCGTGGTAATTCAGCGGTGCCGGTATGGCCTGCTGCACATCGACAATGTAAGCGTGGCAAATTAAGTCCAGTTCTTCAGTGGTTATTCCGGGCGCCACATACGGGGCGATCATACCCAGCACCTCGGCAGCTAATTTTCCAGCGACGCGCATTTTTTCAATTTCGGCTGCGGTTTTTATGATGATATTCATGAACGGCGGAAAGGTTAAGGCCGGGGTGAGGTCGGGTTTGTGCTAAACAAGCGGGGGAGTTTATCAGCTCAACTGCAAACAATTCAATCACAAGCAACTTACGGGATTAGGCAATTTTTTGCACATTTTGGCGTAGACTGGGTAGAATTGTCGGCCATTCATAGCAAGCCCTACAATAAGGATCACGCGTGTTTAGAGGAACCACCATACTTTCCGTCCGGCGCGGCAACCACGTCGTCATCGGCGGCGACGGCCAAGTCAGTCTGGGCAACACCGTCATGAAAGGCAACGCCCGTAAAGTGCGCCGGCTCTACCATGACAAGGTCATCGCCGGTTTTGCCGGGGCCACCGCCGATGCGTTCACTTTGTTCGAGCATTTTGAAGGCAAGTTGGAAAAACAGCGCGGCAACTTGACCCGCGCTGCCGTGGAAATGGCCAAGGATTGGCGCACCGACCGCGCGCTGCGTCGGCTGGAGGCCTTGCTGGTGATCGCCGACGCCAAAACCTCGTTGATTTTATCGGGTACCGGCGATGTCATTGAACCGGAGCACGACATCATGGCAATTGGCTCGGGCGGTGCCTTCGCCCAGGCTGCCGCCCGCGCGTTGCTGGAAAACACCGAGTTAAGTGCCCGCCAGATCGTCGAAAAAGCCCTGAACATCGCCGCCGACATTTGCATTTACACCAACCACAACCTACGCATAGAAGAACTGTGCACCGATACGGACGAGCAACCTTAAGCATGATGCCCATGACCCCCCAAGAAATCGTCAGTGAACTGGACAAACACATCGTCGGCCAAACCAGCGCCAAACGCTCGGTGGCGATTGCACTACGCAACCGCTGGCGGCGGCAACAAGTCAGCCCTGAGCTGCGCCAAGAAATCACCCCAAAAAACATTCTCATGATCGGCCCGACCGGGGTCGGTAAGACTGAAATCGCCCGTCGCCTAGCGCGCTTAGCGCACGCACCGTTCATAAAAATTGAAGCCACCAAATTTACCGAAGTCGGCTATGTGGGGCGTGATGTTGAATCCATTATCCGCGACTTGGTCGAGACCGCAGTAAAGATGGCCCGTCTGGAGGAAATGGAAAAAGTCCAAAACCTGGCCGCTGATGCCGCAGAAGAAAAAATCTTGAGCATTTTACTGCCCCGCGCCGAGGGCAGTGCGTTGTCCGACACGGAAGCTTCCACTCGCCAAAAAATGCGCAAGAAATTGCGTGAGGGTCAGTTTGACGACAAGGAAATCCAAATTGATGTCCACGTTTCACCGATGGGCGTAGAAATTATGGCTCCGCCGGGCATGGAAGAAATGACCAGCCAACTGCAAAGCATGTTCCAAAACATGGGTTCGGAGCGCACCCGCGCCCGCAAAATGAAAATCAGCAAGGCACTAAAAGTGCTGCAAGAAGAAGAAGCCGGCAAGCTGGTCAACGACGAAGAGATAAAATTGCGCGCCGTCGAGTCCGTAGAGCAAAACGGCATTGTGTTTCTGGATGAAATCGACAAAATTTGCAAACGTTCGGAATTAAGCAGCGGCGGGGAGGTTTCCCGCGAGGGCGTGCAGCGGGATTTGTTACCACTGGTCGAGGGCAGTACGGTCAGTACCAAATTTGGCATGGTCAAGACCGACCACATCTTGTTCATTGCCTCCGGCGCATTTCATGTCGCTAAACCCTCCGACTTAATCCCAGAGCTGCAAGGCCGCTTCCCTATCCGGGTGGAGCTTAACGCCTTGGTTGCCGAAGATTTTGTTCGCATTCTGACCGAACCTAAGGCGTCGTTGACCGAGCAATACACCGCCCTACTGGCCACAGAAGGCGTATCCTTGCGCTTTACGGTCGACGGCATACAACGTATTGCCGAGCTTAGCTGGCAAGTCAACGAACGCACCGAAAATATCGGTGCCCGGCGTCTGCACACCGTATTGGAAAAATTGCTGGAAGATGTTTCCTACCACGCCTGCGATCTAGCCGAACAGGACGTGACCATTGATGCCGCTTATGTGGACCGGCATTTAAACGCCTTTGTCCAAGACGAAGACCTCAGTCGTTACATTCTCTAAACCGTAAAATTCTAGCCTATGCGCCTGACCGTAAAACCCTGCCACAGCGTGCCCATGGAAATTAAGCATCATAGCGTTTCCAACCGCCTGGAAATCCACTTTGATAACGGCAGTATTTTTATCTTGCCCAGCGAGTATTTAAGAGTCTATACGCCTTCTGCAGAAGCCGTAGGCCATGGGCCCGGACAAGAAACCCTGCAAATAGGCAAACAACACGTTACCATCAAGGAAATCAGACAGGTAGGGAGCTACGCCATTTGCTTGGTGTTTAGCGACGGCCATGATTCCGGCCTTTATACTTGGGATTTTCTGCACAAACTGGGCTTAGAATACGAACCGTTATGGGCCGATTACTTGCACCGACTGAAGGCGGCCGGGCTTAATCGTGACGGATCGCCGCACATTTATTAGGAGCGTTCATGCGTAACCAAGACACGGGCAACACCACGCATTTCGGCTTTAAGCAAGTTGCCAAGGAAGAAAAGGCCAAACGGGTGCGAGGCGTTTTTGACTCGGTCGCCGGGCAGTACGACCTCATGAACGACCTGATGTCTTTGGGCATTCACCGCATTTGGAAAGTGCTCGCGGTGGAATTGAGCGCAGTGCGTCCTGGCGAGCGGGTGCTCGATTTGGCGGGTGGTACGGGTGATTTGGCTGCGCTGTTGCAGCGTCGGGTTGGTGAGAATGGCCAAGTCATTTTGGCAGACATCAATGCACAAATGCTCTCTACCGGACGTAACCGTCTCATTGATAAGGGTTTGGCAACGGTTCGCTATGCCCAGGTGAACGCCGAATGCCTGCCCTTCGCAGACAACCGCTTTGATTGCATCTGCATTGCTTTTGGCCTGCGCAATGTCACCGACAAAGAAGCGGCCCTGCGTTCCATGTACCGGGTATTAAAACCCGGCGGCCGCGTGATTATTTTGGAATTCTCCCATCCCACCGACAAGTTGACCGAAAAAGTCTACGATTTTTATTCGTTTAACCTGCTGCCTAAAATGGGCAAATGGGTCGCTAATGACGAGGAGAGTTACCGCTATCTGGCTGAATCTATTCGCATGCACCCACGGCAAGAACCGCTTAAGCAGATGATGGAAGCCGCAGGTTTAGAACGCTGCCACTACTTCAACATGACGCAAGGCATTGTCGCAGTGCACCGCGGTTATAAATTCTAACGCCCTGGATTTGACGTGTTACTCATTAAACCCGCCTTAGTGCCCATCCTAGAAGCGACGCTAAACCGTTATCTGGCCTTAGATGACCAAGCCGGGGCTTTGCTTAAGCCCTTGGCCGGAAAAGTCATCGCGATCACGGTACAGCCTTTCGCAGAAACCCTTTTTTTCTGCCCTAGCCAGGACCGCATTGCCATCATGGCCGCTAATCCGGGCCGAGTGGATACCCATTTGACAGGCTCCCTGTGGGCACTCGGGCTGATGGGGGTCAGCAACCGGCCAATGCGGGCCTTGTTTTCAGGGCAAGTCCGTATCGAGGGCAACACCCATGTCGGGCAACGCTTTCAAACGGTGTTCACCCGGCTTGACATCAATCTGGAGGCAAAAATTGCCCGCTTCACCGGCACAAGCTTTACTCAAGGTTTTTTTGGCCTAATGCGTAGCCAACAAACCCTAGGCCGGCGAACCGTGGAGACTTTCCGGCTCAATCTGACCGAATTCTTGCAAGAAGAGACCCGGGGGCTACCCGCTGCCCCAGAGTTGGCTATTTTTTATCGCCAGGTTGACAACACACGAATGGATTATGATCGTTTGTACAGTCGGATCGAACGTTTGAGTTTGAAACTAGCAGCCGATCAAGACAGGAACCTCGATAGTGTCCTTTAACCCTGCGGTTCAAGTTTGCTTGGCTGCCATCGAACAAACCTAACCGTGATCAACCCCAAAATTTTATTCCGCCTGATCCACATAAGTTGGGTATTGATCATTCATGGTCTGGACGAAATTGTCTTGAACACCCACTTGTTCCGGCCTATCCGTTGTTTGGTGGTATTTTCACCGTACTACTGGCTGAATAAAAAATCGGCCCCGCCGGCTGTGCGTATCCGGCAAACCCTAGAAGAACTGGGCCCCATTTATGTCAAGTTTGGCCAGGCCTTGTCAACGCGCAAGGATTTGCTGTCCGATGAGATCGCCGACGAATTGGTCAAGCTTCAGGACAAGGTGCCGCCTTTTAGCAGTGAGCTGGCCCGAGCGATCATCGAAAAAGAACTGGGCATCCCTATCAACGAGGCATTTGCCGAATTTGATGCGGTGCCGCTGGCATCGGCTTCAGTCGCCCAAGTCCATACGGCTGTCCTGTATTCAGGCGAACACGTGGTGGTTAAAGTCTTGCGCCCGGACATCGAGAAGCGCATCCACTCAGACATGGCCTTAATGCATGAAATCGCCCGGCTTGCAGAAAAGTTTTGGCCGGATGCTCGACGCCTGCGGGCTAGGGACGTAGTCACCGAATTTGAACGCACCACCCTAGATGAGCTGGATTTGATCCGGGAAGCCGCCAATGCCGCTAAAATTCGCCGCAATTTTGAGAATTCAGAAATAATTTACATTCCTGAAATTCATTGGCCGCTGACCCGGAAAAAAGTGCTGGTGATGGAGCGCATCCACGGCATACCCGTAGGTGACATTGAACAAATGAAAGCGGCCGGGGTCGATTTCAAGCTGCTGGCCGAACGCGGCGTGGAAATCTTTTTTACCCAAGTGTTTCGGGACAATTTTTTTCACGCCGACATGCACCCCGGCAATATCTTTGTCGAACCGCCCGCAAGCTATATCGCTATAGATTTCGGCATTGTCGGCAGCCTGTCGCAATTTGACCAACATTACTTAGCGGAAAATTTGATTGCCTTTTTCAACCGAGACTACCGTAAAGTCGCGGAGATGCACGTTGAATCCGGCTGGGTGCCGCGCACTACTCGCATCGAACAGCTGGAATCGGCCATCCGCAGTGTTTGCGAACCCATTTTTGAGAAGCCCTTAAAAGACATCTCGTTTGGCCAATTGCTGTTACGGTTATTTCAAACGGCGCACCGATTTGAAATGAACGTGCAGCCGCAACTGGTGTTGCTGCAAAAAACGCTGTTGAATATCGAAGGTTTAGGACGGCAGTTGTACCCGGATTTGGATTTGTGGCGTACCGCTAAACCTTACCTGGAGCAATGGTACAAAGAACGCATGGGACCTAAGGCTAAAATCACTAAGTTGCTGAAAAATTTTCCAGAGCTTACCGAACAAATGCCTGAGTTACCAAGCCTCGTCTTCAAGGCACTGGACAATGCCGCTCATGCCCACCATCGGGCCGAGCGACAGAATGAAGAAATCACTTTGCTGCGTGAGCGCATCGACAGCCATCATAAAAAAATGTTTTGGGCCGTTCTTTTAGGGGCACTGTTGGTGAGTGCGGCCATTTTTTTTAAATAACGCGATTCTTACAAATTCTGCGGTGTATTGATCATCGGGTACGGTATTTAAGGGTTTGTACGCGCCAACCATTTTGCCCGTGTGGGGTTTTTGCTTGTTATAATCACCGGTTGTTTAGACCGATTTCATTCTGTTTGAGGCAATACATGATTCAAGGCAGTATCGTAGCGTTAGTGACACCCATGGACGGCTTAGGCGAGGTGGATTTTGACAGCCTGAAAAATCTGGTTCGCTTCCACATTGAGCAGGGCACCGATGCCTTGGTTGCGGTTGGTACCACGGGTGAGTCGGCGACTTTAAACGACGAAGAGCATTGCCGCGTGATCAAAGCGGTTGTGAACTACGCCGCTGGAGCCATTCCGGTCATTGCCGGTACCGGTTCCAATTCCACCAAAGAGGCCATCAACCTGACGCATAAAGCCAAACGCTTAGGTGCCGATGCCTGTTTGATTGTCACGCCCTACTACAACAAGCCCACGCAAGAGGGTTTGTTTCTGCATTACCAAGCCATCAACGATGCCGTCGATATTCCGCAGATTTTGTACAACGTCCCCGGACGCACCGCGTGCGACATGCTGCCTGAAACCATAGGCCGGTTAGCGACACTTAAAAATATCGTGGGTGTCAAGGAAGCCACCGGCGATTTATCAAGACTTACCGCCATTCGCCGCCTCACCGGTGACCGTTTCGCCATCTACTCAGGCGATGATGCCACCAGTTGCGAGTTCTGTTTGCAGGGCGGTAACGGTTCGGTGACAGTAACGGGCAATGTGGCACCCAAACTGGTACATGAAATGGTTTGTGCGGCCATCGCCAAACACGAAGAGCGCGCACGCGCCATCGACAAAAAATTATCAGCATTGCATCGGCATTTGTTTATTCAAGCTAATCCCATCCCGGTCAAATGGGCTGTTGCGGAAATGGGTTTGATAGGTCAGGGTATTCGTTTACCGTTGACGTGGTTGACCGCAGACTGTTTTGGAGGTGTGCGTGATGCGCTGCGCCAAGCCGATGTTTTATGACCGAACAAGCAGGGTTCACCTGGCCGGCAGACTGGCCTGCGTACTGGCATTGCTCGTGCTGCCTGCGTGTGGAGTGGTCAAGCAATGGTTTCCTGACAAGGAAAAAGAGTACCAACACACCACGGAAATACCCAGCTTGGTGTTGCCGCCCGATTTGAAAAACCCACAGGTTTTTACCTTGCCGGCGATGCCGGCGGCCATGCCTGAACCCCCCGTCAGCCCGACCCTGCCCAGTACCGGTGCGCTGAGCGAGGGTCTAGGTGCTAAGGATAGGGAACCATCGCAAAGCCCAGGCTGGCCAGACAATGCAGACACGGCCAGCGAAGCGGCTGCCGTTGACCGCACCGACCCTGAAACCGGGCAGGCGGAAAACCAGCCCGTACCGTACCCAGTAGAGGCGATGCAGGGACAAGAGCAGTCCGGTTTGCGTATTAAAGCCCCGTTGCCGAATGCGTGGCGGGCAGTAGAAATGGCTTTGGGCAAAAATGCCATCGAAGTGAGCGAGCGGGACGATGCGGCCAGGCAATTGACCGTGTACTACGATCCTGATGAACGCACCATCGAAGACAATGGCTTTTGGGACAAAGTGGATTTTCTGTTTTACGGCCTGAAAGGCAAAGAAAAAATCTATGTTTTAAAGATGACCGATAACGCACCGTGGTCTGATTTGAAGGTTTTTGATACTGAAAACCAACCGGCAGCGGATGAGGGGGCGGACAAATTGATCGCCGTCATCAAGCAAGCTATCGAATCTGATTTTTCCAAGTAAGTGAAAACATCGGTAGCGTTTTCTTTTAAGAGTACACGCCTGGTCTTAGCCAAGGCGGTCGTCATGCCCGCACGGTAAAACAACAACACCATGATCAAAATTCCAGGAACCGCCGCCTTCTCCGATTTTCGCATCAACACCCTGATGCGTCGGCTTCAGGCAATAGAACCGGCCATTTCCGCTGTGTCAGGACAATACCTGTATTTTGTCGATACCGAGGGCGAGCTGTTCGCGCCAGAGCAACAAGTTTTGCAACAATTACTGGAATACCGCCCGCCGGCATCCATCCATCAAGGGGCAAGCATAAGCCTTTTGATCACGCCCCGCCCGGGTACTCAAACCCCTTGGTCCAGCAAAGCCACCGAAGTGGCCCTGCGCTGCGGTCTGTCTGCCATCAAACGGATTGAGCGTTGCATTGCCGTTAAAATAGCGGGCGTGGATACCGTACCCGAAGCACTGCTGGCCTGTTTGCATGACCGCATGACCCAAAGCGTGGTAATTGGCGAGGAAGTCCCGGACTTGTTTGTCCGACACCCGCCCCAAGCCCTGAAAACCGTGGCGCTGATCGAACAAGGCCGCGCTGCACTGGTGCAAGCCAACGCGGATTGGGGTTTGGCACTGTCGGTTGATGAAATCGATTATTTGGCTGCCAGTTTTCACGCTTTAGGCCGTGACCCCAGCGATGTTGAGCTGATGATGTTCGCGCAGGCCAATTCTGAACATTGCCGCCATAAAATTTTTAATGCCCGTTGGACGATCGACGGTATCGAACACGACCAGACCCTGTTCGATATGATCAAACACACCACGGAGCGCAGCCGCCAAGGCATTTTGTCGGCCTACCACGACAATGCTGCCGTGGCTGAGGGCTGTCACGCTCGGGTGTTTATGCGCCATGCCGACAGCCTGGAATACGGCTATACCGAAGAGGCTGCGCATCTTTTGATGAAAGTGGAAACCCATAATCATCCTACCGCCATTGCTCCATTTTCGGGTGCTGCTACAGGTTCTGGCGGGGAAATCCGTGATGAGGCAGCAACCGGCCGTGGGGCTGCGACCAAGGCCGGTTTGACCGGGTTTTCGGTGTCGCATTTAAAAATTCCGGGGCTTTTGCAACCCTGGGAAACCGATTATGGCAAGCCCGAGCGGGTTGCCTCGGCGTTGTCGATTATGTTGGAAGGACCGTTGGGTGCGGCGGCTTTCAACAATGAGTTTGGCCGTCCTAATCTGGCCGGTTATTTTCGCAGCTTTGAACAAGCCGTCGCGGACAACGCAAGCGAATTTAGAGGCTACCACAAGCCGATTATGATTGCCGGCGGCATGGGCAACATCCGCCCGGCGTTGGTGCAAAAGCAAACCCTGTCGCCGGGTACCTTGATTGTGGTTCTAGGTGGGCCAGCCCTGTTGATTGGCTTAGGTGGCGGTGCGGCTTCTTCGCAAACATCAGGTGACAGTACTGAAAGTCTAGACTTTGCCTCAGTGCAGCGGGATAACCCGGAAATGCAGCGGCGGTGCCAGGAAGTTATCAACCGGTGCAATGCCCTTGGTGCAGCCAGTCCGATTGTCTCTATCCACGATGTCGGTGCCGGTGGCTTGTCCAATGCGGTACCCGAACTCATCCACGACAGCCACTGCGGCGGCCGGTTTGAATTGCGCACGATAAACAGTGCCGATGCCAGTTTGTCACCGATGCAGCTGTGGTGCAACGAGGCACAGGAACGCTATGTGCTGGCGATTAACCGGCAAGCCTTGCCAGTGTTCACGGCTTTCTGTGAGCGTGAACGCTGCCCGTTTGCGGTCATTGGCGAAGCTACAGAGCAAACACATTTGGTTTTAAGCGACGAAAAATTTGGCAACCGGCCAGTGGACATACCGATGTCGGTGTTATTCGGCAAGCCGCCCAAAATGCACCGTTCTGCCCATCACCAACAGCCTAAGCTCTTAGCCTTCGATCGCAGCGGCGTGGTCTTGGCAGAAGCGATCAGGCGGGTTCTGGCTTTTCCGGCCGTGGCCGACAAAAGCTTTTTGATTCATATCGGCGATCGCTCCGTAACCGGTTTGGTGGTGCGCGACCAAATGGTCGGCCCGTGGCAAGTCCCGGTTTCGGACGTAGCAGTCACCGCCTCCGGTTTTTACGCCCAAACCGGCGAGGCTATGGCAATGGGGGAACGGGCACCTATCGCCCTGATCAACGCCCCGGCTTCCGGCCGGATGGCGGTTGGGGAAGCTTTGACCAACCTGGCAGCGGCGCGCATTGATACGCTGCATGAGGTAAAACTGTCCGCCAATTGGATGGCAGCGGCGGGCAGTGCGGGCGAAGATGCGGCCCTGTTCGATACCGTCCAAGCGGTGGCCCTGGAATTGTGTCCGGCTTTAGGGATTGCCATCCCGGTTGGCAAGGATTCCTTGTCCATGAAAACGGTTTGGCAAGAGGGCAGTCAACAAAAAACCATGACGGCACCGTTGTCTCTGGTTATCAGTGCTTTTGCCCCGGTCTTGGACATTCGCAAAACCTTGACGCCACAATTGCAGCCGGCCGAAAACAGCCTGCTGCTGCTAATTGACTTAGGGGCGGGCAAAAACCGTCTGGGCGGTTCGGTGCTGACTCAAGTTTATCGGCAGCTCGGCGACTTGTGCCCCGATTTGCAACAACCGGGGTTATTGAAAGCGTTTTTTGAATCGATACAAACGCTCAATCACCACGGCAAACTGCTCGCCTACCATGACCGCTCCGACGGCGGCCTGCTAGCGACCGTAGCGGAAATGCTGTTTGCCGGCCGGATAGGCGTGAGTCTGGATCTGGACAGCTTGGGCGAGGATCTACTCGCTTCATTATTCAATGAAGAACTGGGTGCGGTTCTGCAAATTCTAGCGAGCGATTATCAGGAAGTGGCTAGGCTTCTAACCCACAACGGCTTGGTGGATTGTTTCCATACCATCGGCCATACCGTGGCCGAGCAGCAGTTGACTATCCGCCATTCCGGTGGGCAGGTTTACTGCGCTAGCCGCTCCGAATTGCAGTCGGTATGGTCCCAAACCAGTTACCGGATGCAGGCTCTGCGCGACAACCCTGACTGCGCCCAACAACAATACGCCACCATTGACGATGACCGCGACCCCGGACTGCAAGCCTTTTTGACCTTCAACGTCCACGATGACATTGTCGCTCCCTACCTTAACTTGGGCAGGCCGAAAGTCGCCATTTTGCGTGACCAAGGCATCAATGGCCATGTAGAAATGGCCGCCGCGTTTGATCGGGCCGGGTTCACTGCCGTCGATGTTCATAGCAGCGACCTTCTGGAAGGCCGGGTGAGCCTTGCTGATTTTAAGGGGTTGGTCGCCTGCGGTGGGTTTTCCTACGGCGACGTGCTAGGGGCTGGCGGTGCTTGGGCGAAGTCCATCCTGTTTAACGCGCGGATGCGGGACCAGTTCGCGGCATTTTTTCAGCGCGAAGACAGTTTTGCCTTGGGTGTTTGCAACGGTTGTCAAATGCTTTCGCAGCTAAAAGAATTGATTCCGGGTGCGGCGCATTGGCCTGGTTTTAAGCGCAATCTGTCCGAGCAATTTGAGGCTCGGGTGGTGTTGGTGGAAGTGCTCGATTCGCCGTCTATTTTTTTGTCGGACATGGTAGGCTCTAGGATTCCCGTGGCAGTCGCTCATGGCGAAGGTCGCGCCGAATTTGCCGCTGGGCCGCAACCAGCACTGGACGCAAAACTGGTTAGCCTGTGTTATGTCAACCATTACGGCAAAAAAACCAGTGCTTTCCCGGCCAACCCCAACGGCTCGCTTTATGGCATCACCGGGTTGACCACCCAAGACGGTCGTTTCACGATTATGATGCCGCATCCTGAACGCTGTTTCAGGACTGTACAAAACTCATGGCACCCTTGTGATTGGGGTGAATACGGACCCTGGATGCGCTTGTTTCGCAATGCCAGGTTTTGGGTGGGGTAAGCCTGTGTGCCGTCAATCCCTGCTAGAACGATGGCGGTGGCGCGGCTGTGGGTATGCAGTCGTTACCCCGCTCAAAAATTGTCCCGCCGCTCTGTCTGCCATCCTAAAAATCAAGCCACATGGACACTAGGCCGATTGATCTAAGAAGCCGGAGAACGGCGGTTTTTGAGCTTTTTTAGCGCATACACTGACCGCTGCCCCCCGTTTCGGACTTAACCTAACCTTACTGGATAGCCGATGAATTTAACCCATTACCCTAAAATTAAAAAAGGTTTGGCGGCAGTCGGCTTGGTTGTTGTTATTTGGTTCCCGGATCTGGTGTGGGAGCTTTTTGCAGAACTGCTGCATCTGGTAGTGGAGTGGATTTTAGAGCTGTTACACATTCTTTTTGAGGGCTTGGAAACAGGCTTGGATTTTGTGATTGAGCATGCCCTTGAAACCGACATGCGATCTACGCAAATTATTGTTTTTTACACCATTATGGCCATGATTGCCGGTTTGGTTTACGGTCTTTTTCGGTGGTTTCGAGGGAATTATCCGCGCTGGTTTGAGGCTTGCCGGGCGGCTGCACTGTCTTTTCGGGCAACGGTACAGCAGAATTTTCTGCTTATGCCCATGGCTGAAAAACTCAGTTGGCTGGCCTTGGTGGTACTGGCCGTAACCGCTCGCCTGTTGCTTGGCTTTTAAGTTTTAGTAATGATTACCCGTCTGTGAACACTATATTGACATGAAGCTATCCGTAGAAAACTTGGTGCAGACCCCGATCCCGACCAAGCATGGCGCGTTTATTTTGCACTATTACCGCAACACTAAAGATTCTAAGGAACACTTGGCTTTGGTTAAAGGTGACGTTGCCGGCCAGAAAAATGTACCCGTGCGTATCCATTCGGAGTGCTTTACCGGCGACGTGTTAGGCTCTAGGCGCTGCGATTGCGGCGAGCAGTTGGATATGGCCATGCACCTGATTAACGAAGCGGGTATTGGGGTGTTGGTTTATTTGCGCCAGGAGGGCCGGGGCATCGGCTTGCTGAAAAAATTGCAGGCGTATAATTTGCAGGATCAAGGCTTAGACACAGTGGATGCCAACCTGCATTTAGGGCATCTTCCCGACGAACGGGACTACGGTATCGCCGCGTTGATTTTGCAAGACTTGCAGGTGCAATCCATCCGCCTTATCACCAACAACCCCACCAAAATTGAAGGGCTGCAAAAGTTGGGCATCGAAGTTTTAGGCCGTATGTCCGCTGAAGTCCCGGCCCACGATGAAAACGCCCATTACCTTAGAACCAAGGCTGAAAAAATGGCCCATTGGTTACCTGGCGGTAAAGCAATCGATTGAGGCTTAAGCCCATCGCGCCTTTAAAATTAGGCACGAAGCGCGCTTTGCTGGTCAGTGCGTGCGTTCAAGACGGCAGGGCATCGGCTTAACAACCCCATGATTTTTTGAACCCTAAAATATCTGAGGAAACGGCCGTGAAACAATGTACCGCTTATTGCCTAGCACAGAGTTTTGATATCGCCGGCTTGTCCAAGCACCTGTCGGATTCCAGCTTGATACGGATCATCAAGGGCGCGTTAATGGTCGAAGACCAGGATGCCTGGTCGGTAATTTTTTCTTACGGTTCGGTTGTGCACTGGCAGGTCAGTAGCGAAGAACAATCCCGTTTGGATAAATTATTGTTGGCCTATGCCGAAAACCCCTTGCCAGCGGTCGAGGAAGATCACTTTACCTTTGCCTTAAACTGCGTTACCACCCGCATCGTCGAGGATCATATCGAGGTCGAATCTTCGGACCCCATTCTGATGTTCTCGCTTTCCCAAGGCATGGCTCAGTCCATTAAGCTGGCCTCTTTTGAGACCCAAGCTCTGGCCACCATCAACAACACCCGCTACATCCCTAAATCACTGGCCGAAAACGGTGAAATTAAGCTAAACCGCGAGCAAATCGCGAAAATCCGCGGCCAATTGTTCCTCACTAAAAGCGACATCATCCTCAACTACGACCTGCTCGACACCCCTGAATTCTTCTGGGAATACCCAGAATACGAAAGGTATTACAACATTACCGCCAAATACCTGGAAATTACCCCGCGTACCCAAGTGTTATCAAAAAAACTAGAAACCATTCATGAGCTGTTTGAAATGCTTGCCGACGAACAAAAGCACCGCCACTCGACCATTCTTGAGTGGATTATTATCGGGCTTATTGCCTTTGAGATTGTCATGACCATCGTCGATAAACTGGTGGTTTAGAGGGCTTAGCCGTTAGCCGCTAACGGACCGGCAAGGGTGTGGGGGATAATTTCATTGATTTAGACAATCCCGATCACCGAGTGGGCTGCACGGTAATGCTGCCGCGCCCGTCTTCGGTCATCTCGTCATCGCTGATTTTGTAATTGCCCAGTTTTACTGTTAGGTAGCGGTCGAAATAGTCTTTCAAGCCTTTTTCCACGGACGGGTCAAAATCCGGCTTAACGGTGTGCGTGGTACCCCAGCGCGTTGCCACCACTTCGCCGTTCACCACCACCAACTCACCGTCTTTAAAAACATAATCGGGTTTTTCGAACATGCGCTCGCGGTTAGGATGGTCGGTGTAGACGGTGATGTCGGCCCAATGGCCGGGCGACAAACCGCCACGGTCTTTCAAGCCAAGCAGCTTAGCGGCTCCGGCGCGGGTCATGATGGCAATTTCATACAGGGTGTATTCGCGGCTAATCGAGGCCAGCGTGGTCATTTTTTGCGCTTCTGGATGAATTTGCGCGAGCATTTCGTTGCGGAACGTCCGGTCCATCAGCAAGCGGATCAGGTGCGGGTAGCTGGTGAAGGGGGCACCGTTAGGGTGGTCGGTGGTCAGGAAAATGCGCCACGGGTCGTCCACAAGCAAAAAAGTTTCCAGGCCAATCGCCCATTGCAAGGCGTTGACAAAGTCTTGGTCGCGGTATTTGAACGGCACCACGCCGCAGCCGGCCTCGCATTCGATGTCCATTACCACCCATTTGTTCGGTTTGGCGTGTTTGTGGCCGGCGTGTTGTTTCATGCTGTCACCGGAGATGGTCACGGTTTGCCCAAACAGCACTTGCCCGACATCGATGGTGATGTTCTTATTTTTGTTGACGGCTTCGGCAATCCGTGCAGCACCAGAGGAAAATTTGAAATCGCCTTCCGCACCGTAACTGTGAAATTGAATATGCGTTAAGTGTACGGGCAAGCCGGCGATGCCTTGAATGGTGTCCAGTGTGGTCTCGACATTGCCGGGCACGCCTAGGTTACAGCCGTGAACGTGCAGCGGCTTGCTAAGGCCTAATTGCTGCACCGCCGTGGCCAAGACATTAAGAATTTGCCGGGGGGTGACGGCGTAATGGCAGTGCCGTTCGTCTAGGTCAAGCTTGCGTTGATTGAACTTGAAAGCACTGATGGCACCGGGATTAACCACTTTAACGCCAATGGCCTTAGCCGCGTTAATCGTCCAGGCAACGTAATCGTTGATGGCTTGTTGGTCTTGTCTGGTAGTGAGTAGCCGCAGTAAATAATCGTCGCTGCCGAGCATGACATAGCCGCCTTTGTCCAAAATCGGGGTGTCGGCCATTTCCATGTGTGCTTGGCGGGCGTTGATGGCTTGCATGGCCGGCTCAAAGGCGGCGGTGTAACCCATTTGTGCGTAGCGGTAGCCGGTGGTAAAGGTGCTGGGCATGGCGTGACCGCAACCGGAGTGGCAGATGTGGGTGTGCGGGGCTGGGTCGGCTCTATGGTCTTCAGGCATTAAAAGCCGGGCAATATTGCCCTTGCCGCCGCCAATATGGGTGTGCATGTCGATGGCACCGGACATGACCACTTTACCCGTCAGGTTGTATTCTTTATCGGGTTTGGCATCGGCGGGCGGATGGATGATGCGCCCGTCTTGGAGGTAAAGGTCTTGCTGCCGGCCGGCGACGCCGCTGGCGGGGTCGTAGATGATGCCGCCTGTGAGTTTGGTTAACATAAAGATTCCTTATAAAACGGGTTTTTGTTTTAACAGCTGATGTGACGCACACGGCGAAATAATTGCTTTTATATTCGCTAGCCAGGTACCGTGGCCTACAGCTCTAACGTTCTTGCGTTAACTGATTCCGAATGCTCAGCAATTCTTGTTGTCTATCCGCATTGGCTTTGGGATAACGCATATCTAATGACTTTAGCGTTTCGACCATAATTTGGGCTATTACTAAATGCGTGGTTTTTTTGTCGTCTGCCGGCACGATGTACCAGGGCGCATTATTGTAGCTAGTCGCGCTCAAGCAGGCTTCATAAGCCTGCATGTAGTGTTCCCAGTAGTGCCGCTCTGCCAAATCGGCAACGCTGAATTTCCAGAATTTTTCCGGTTTGTCGATGCGTTCCAAAAAGCGCAGACGTTGTTCTTCCTTGGACAAGTGCAGGAAGAATTTGATAATCCGTGTGCCGTTGCGGTGCAGATGCTGTTCTAAATCGACAATGGACTGGTAACGCTCTTGCCAAATAGTTTTTTCATTCAGCAACTCTTCCGGCAAGCCTTGGTTATACAGAATTTTAGGATGCACGCGGACAATCAGAACTTCTTCATAATAGGAGCGGTTAAAAATCCCTATCCTGCCGCGTTCGGGCAAACACTGGCTGGTACGCCAAAGAAAATCATGATCCAACTCGGTCGCGCTAGGGTGTTTAAAGCTGAAAACTTGGCAGCCTTGCGGATTGACACCGGTCATGACGTGTTTGATCGCGCTGTCTTTACCTGCGGCATCCATCGCCTGAAAAATCACCAACAGGGCGTAGCGGTTGCAGGCGTATTGCAGTTGTTGCAAGGCGCTCAGCTCTTCTAACTGGGCGTCAAACAGTTTGCGGTAAGTCTTTTTTGAATCATAGAGCGGTTCAATCCGCGTCGGCCAGTGTTGCAGGTTGACACGGCTATCTTCTGAAACGCAAAAATCTTTGGTCTTGATATTCATGTTGTAGGTTTTGTTGCTGTTACACAGTAGGAGCGACTTTAGCCGCGATGCAACGATTAACGTTGGGTTTGTTGCGGCCGTATAACCTAACGGACGCTGTTGGACCTAGCTACAAACGAGAGGGCAAGTATAACTTACAAGGATTCGGCAAGCGCATTCAGCACCTGCGCCGTACTCGGCAAGCCGGAATCGCGCAATTTTTTCAAACGGATAGCCACCACGTTATCCATCCGGTAAGCATGGCCGGCATGGTCGATGCCCGGCGTACCTACCGGGATGAACACATCCGGCTCTTTCTCAAACACCATGCCGGAACGCCCAACCACAATGGTCGGCAAGTCGGTCACAGGCGGTACGGCAGCGACGTTAAACGCCTGCACCCAAACCAGGGTGTCCGCTTCGCCGGTTTCTAGCAGCCGGTGGGTGTCGTTCAAGAACGGATCGTATTCAGGATAGCCGCGCTGAAAACTGACCCGTGCCGGATATCCGGTAGTCCAGCCACTGACTTGGTGGGCGGTTTGATCGCCCTCCTTGCCGCCTAACGGCAGGCCGACGCAGCGGGTATTTTGGTTGTTAACGTCCTTGATCAGCTCCGAGAGCATTTGCACGCTCAGTTCGGCTTGGCTGAAAGCCAACGCGCCGGCTGCCCAAGCAACCACGCCGTAGTGGGCGGCTTTGAGCCGGTCGGCGATGTTTTGTAAATCGGTGACCAAAATACCGGCGACCTGGTGTGCCTGGAGGGGTTTGTTTTTAATGAGTGCTCGAAGCACCGCTAGCACCGCCGGCAAATCGGCTTGGGCGCAGTCCAAAACGTGCGCCTGAGTGCCATTGGGTGCAGTCGATGCCTCCCCAGACGGCGCTTTGCCCAAATAAATCACCTGGCGCTGGTTGTTGTCTTCGACAAACATGGCATCCGTCCACAAGTGCCGCTCAAAAAAGCGTGGCGCGAAAGCCTCAATATCGGTACCCACTACCAGCAGCAAATCGCAGCGGTTTTTTACTTCTGCTAGGGTCGTGGTCATCCAGCCGGAGTCTTGCATGGCCAGCACGTTGGCGCGGGCCTGGTTGAAATTCATGTGATCGGCCACCGCCCCACAGCGTTCTGCTAAAATCAAAAGTGCCCTCATGCCGTTGACATCGGTGGCGCAGCCGCCAATTACCGGCGCATGCGCCTGACGCAACAACGCCGCTGCCTTAGCGATGGCCGCCGCTAAACCGGTTGCCACGCCGTTGACGCGGGGACGGGTGTCGGTGACGGCTTGCTCGAACAGGGACGTGGTGGCGGCGCAGCCATTGGCGGTGACTGTCAGTGTGTTGCCGTCCGCTAGGATGGCTAGGTCATCGCTGCCGATACCGCAAAACGGACTGGGGACTTCGGTGATTTCGGTCATGAGTCTATCCTTATGGATCAAGGCGGGTTCAGACAAGGCTACCAGCCCACTGATGGAAGGCGGTCATTTTAACGTGAATTGTTCAGGCTGTCTTCGCAAAGGCAGTTTTAGCGATACGCTCGCTTCTTCGGTGGGGGCAGGTGAGTTTGAGGGGGGTTCAAATAACCGCCTAGTGGCAGAAGGCATTACGGTGTTTGCCCATGCTGGTGTTGGTGGGCCTCTTCACCTGTGGGTACAGCCTTAACGGCAACGCCATGCCGATAGACCATCAGCCCGCCCAAATCTGCGCCCAGCATCAATAAACCGCACATCAGCGCGGCTATTATCAGGAAAAAATGGTTCGCCCCGCCGCTAGGCAAGGGGCCGGTTTTTGCCCGCCAAGCAGCCAAAACCAAGGCTAAACCCAGCACAAACAGGCCAAATTGTTGATGGCGTTCCATGATGGCGTGGACATCGCCGCCGTGGGCAACTGAGCTGGCGGCGATCAAGCCGGTAATGACGGTAAAAATTGCCGAAAATGCGCCGAAATACAGCAGCCAACTGGCGACATGACGCCATTGCGGTTTGTTCGCTAGACTGCCGACCGTATCAAGCGCAAAAAATACCGTCAAGAACGCGATGGGGTAATGCACTAGCATCGGGTGGATATTATCCAGTGCGGCGACGCCGGGCAAAAACAGGGCGAACAGCTCGCCCGCACTGAGGCCGGAAATGTTATCAAAATAGGCCAGCAGTTCGGCGAGGCCGCCGGCAATGCCGCCGTCGTGATCGGCACCACCGTGGATTTGCAAAGATAAAAAAGAAGTCATGGTGGTAATTGTCCAGGTAAAAATTACCCGCTAACGGGCGGTGCTTTGTTAGGCGTTCAACAGTGTCATCATTATACCGTTTACTAAACGACATGGAACGGTGGCGAAACAGCCGCGCCCAATGCGGGTGCTGTTCAAGAAAGTAACCCTGCAACAAAGAGAACGAGTCAGAAAAATAAAAATGTGGCGTTCAGCGGTTCAGCGCATACCGCAGACAGCATGATTCTTATAAGCGCGTGGAATGGCGGCTGACGGTTTGCTGTTAAAGCATCCGACTTCCAAGACAGGTACCTGAAAAAGGCGGTATCCTACGCCGCCCAATCTTTTAACCCCTAGGAGAGTGATCCCCATGTCTTTGCTCGGACGATTCACCAAACGCCAGAATTTAGATAGTGCCATCAAAAAAACGCAACAGGCCCGAAACAGCGAGGAAGCGCTCGCCGACGGTTTGTTCAAGTCCGCTTACCAAGAATATGCCGAAGTGTTGCAGAATGACTCGCTGCGAGCGGACACTTTGTACCACTGGGGTTTTGCTCTATTGCATCAAGCTAAAACCAAAACCGATGTTAAGGCCGCCGCACTGCTCCAAGACGCCATCAGTAAGTTTGCATTTTGCCGGTTGCTCAACCCTGACTACCTAGGCGCGGCCATTGACGGCGGTGTTGCTTACATGAATTTGGCCCGTTTAAACCAAGCCAAAATCGACGACCCGCTGTATGTTGGCGCCAAACAGCAGTTTGACACGGCCAACCGTATTCAAAAAGCCAGTGCTTCTTATAATTTGGCCTGCCTGCACGCATTGAAAAACGACTTGACTGCCTGCCAGAAAGCTCTCGAAGAAGCCCGCAATCACGGTATGGTACCGAGTGCTGAAGAAATACGCAGTGACCCGGACTTAGCCAATGCCCATCAGCAGGCTTGGTTTGGTGAATTTTTAGAAACTTTAACGCCAAAGGCAGAACCAGAAACGCCGTCTTCTCAAGCCCGAGGCCCTGACGATGCAAGCCCGGCTTCGGTTAATTCTGAAAATTGAAACAAACGGTTAAACGGCAATACCGGCTTGTGATGCGTTAGCTTTACGCTGTAAGCACCGCAATTAGGCAGATTTCAGGCAAATACGCTTTGCTGTGAAACATTCAAGACGCTTCGGCCGGTTCTGCCAAGTTAGGCTAACAGGGCTTTCAAACCGATAATTTAATCAAAGCGCTTAGCATCTGGCGGCAATTGATTAAACAGCGAGTGTTTGCTGAGACCGTACCGCTGCGGGTAAAACACCCCAGCCAAATACAAGCCATCGGGCGGTGCGGTGACGGCGGCTAGGCTGCGGTTTTTCGCCTCCAGTAATGCCAATGTCCAATTCACCGGTTGCTTGCCCGCGCCTATCGCTAGCAACACACCGGCGATGTTCCTAACCATGTGGTGTAAAAAAGCATTGGCGCACAGGTCTATGATGATGCGGTCGCTTTGCCGGTACACTTCGATACAGTGCATCATTCGGCGTGGGCTTTTCGATTGACAACTCTGGGCACGGAACGACGAAAAATCGTGGTTTCCCACCAGGTGTTGCGCGGCCTGGTGCATTTTTTTGGCATCCAATGGCGCGTAATGCCAAGTGACTTGCTGGCGGGCGAGGGCCGACTTTATCGGTCGGTTCAAAATAACGTACTGATAGAATCGCGCAATGGCACTGTAGCGGGCATGAAAATCGCCGATGGCCGGTTTCACCCAAAGTATCCTAACAGCCTCCGGCAAATGGCTGTTGCCGCCGAGCAGCCAAGCATGATGCGGACGCTGTGCCTCGCTATCAAAATGCACGACTTGCTCTAGGGCATGGACGCCGGCATCGGTGCGCCCGGCGCAAATAGCCGTGACCGGTTGGTCGGCGACAACGGACAAAGCCTGCTCTAAAGCTGCTTGCACGGTGCGGCGGCCGCTTTGCTGTTGCCAGCCAGCAAAGCCGCCGCCGTCGTATTCCAATCCCAATACCCACCGTTGCTTCAAGAGACCGCCCGCTTATGCGTGAATAAATACCCGTGTGCCGGTGTCGATGCGTTTGAACAGGTCCATGACATCGGCGTTGTGCATACGGATGCAGCCGTGCGATTGTGGGCTGCCGTCGAATAAATGCCCGGGGCTGCCGTGGATGTAGATATAACGCCAACCGCTATCGACTTCACGGTAGCGGTTTTTGCCCGGTTCCAGGCCGTTCAGCCAGAAAATCCGCGTCAAAATCCAATCGCGTTGCGGGAATTGTTGGCCGAGTGCTTCGCTGTAGATTTCACCCGTCGGCCGCCTGCCGACGAAGACGCTGTTAAGCGGTTGCCCGGCCCCAATTTTGGCGCGGATTTTATGCCAGCCTCGTGGCGTACAGCCGCTGCCCATGCGCTCACCGGGGCCGTTTTTTGCGGTGGACACGGGGTATCGATGAAGCACTTGACCGGCCTCGACAAGTGCTAGGTGTTGGCTGGCAAGGTCAATGTCCAGATAGGTATTGTTCACCACAGCGACGCGCCGGTTTCCGGGCCCATTTGCGCAACCAACAACAGCTGACACGGCGATTCTCCTGAAAAAAAACGGTAATTCTAGGACGCATGGCGAGTGGTCGGCAACTTTGGTCCGTGGTAGCTTCGGTTTGCAAAATGAGCGGTACAACCGGTTGGCCAACCTTTAGGGAAGGTTTGTTAGTGGATATGCACCTCGCGCGATTTTACGGTGTCGCTCCGGCGCAACACATAGCGGTCGGCACCGGTCCCGGTCATGCGCTTGCCCTGGTCGTCTAGTTGCACCAGTGTACTGTCATTTTCAATGTAGTACCGGCGCAGTTGTGTTCCTGCACGCGGGGTTAAAGTCACGGTTTGGCTTTTTTCGTCCCAGTGGTATTTGCCTTTTTCATAATACTCCCGGGTGGATTCTCGGGCCGGTTGGGTCACTAACAGGTAGCTGTTTTTTTGTTTTAAAGACAAAGTGGCTTTGATGCCGTTGCAATCGGCGCATGGCAGAAAGCCATAAAACACACCGTGGAACACCTGGCTTTCCTCTAAAGGGGCGGTGTGTTCGGCGTGTTGTTGATGCGTCAGTTCGCGGGCTCTGAGTACTTTTTCTTGCTTTTGCATATCCGATTCTGCAAATACCGGGTTGCTGACGGAAAAAAGGCTGCTGCAAATAATAAGGGCCAGATTTTGTTGTATTTTTTTTGTTAATGGTCGCATGGCGGCTCCCTTACGGTGTTTGATGGGGTGGGATGAATGGCTGGCAATGCCGGGTTGAACGCCTTAGTTTATCCTGCTTTCATCGACCGGGTAGTGTGTAATCAAGCGTAGCGTGCAAATTTTTTCCGTTGCCCAAGCCGCAGCCGGGAGTGAAAATAAGGCTTTCTGCCGATGTTCTGGTTAAATTTTAATCTGCGGCGGCGTCATCGTCGCCTTGCTGGTTTTCGGGGACTAAGCCGTTTCACGCCGTTGCCAAAATTTTTAGTGGCTGTAGGGTAAGGCCGACTTAAACAGTCTTGCGTACCCTGGCGTGAGCGGCCAGGGTCTGTTAACGACAGGCTTGGCAATTGTCTTATGCGAAGGGGTTTTCTAAGACAATGGTATCGTCACGGTCAGGGCCGGTCGATAACAGGGTGACTTTAACGCCAACCAATTCTTCGATGCGTTTGATATAGGCCTTGGCGTTGTCTGGTAAGGCAGCAAAATCTGTTACGCCCGCAGTGGTGCCGCTCCAGCCAGGCATTTCTTCGATGATTGCCTGGCAGGCTGCGTATTGCTCTGCCCCTAAAGGTGCTGTTTCGGTAACGGTCCCGTGCAGGCGGTAAGCGGTGCAGAGACCGACTTTTTCCAAGCCATCTAGGACATCCAGTTTGGTTAGGCAAATGCCGCTTAGGCTGTTGAGCTTCGCTGATTTGCGCATGGCAACGGCATCAAACCAACCGGTGCGGCGTTTGCGCCCGGTGGTGGCGCCGAATTCTTGGCCTTTAACGCTCAAATGTTCGCCATTGGCATCGTGCAGTTCGCTAGGGAAGGGGCCGTTGCCGACTCGGGTAGAGTAAGCCTTGGTGATGCCCAGCACATA
>DBNW01000023.1:34197-34505 GCA_002299425.1 Methylococcaceae bacterium UBA662
ACGTAGGGGAAAGTGCCGTGGTCTATGTCCAACAAAGCCCCTTGCGCGCCTTCAAATAGCAGGTTCGCACCCTGGGCTTGGTAAGCGTATAAAACTTCGCTGACATCGGCCAGCATCGGTTTGACTTGTTCGGCCAGCCTTAAGGTTTCATCTAGGGCGTTCTGGAAGTCAACCGGGGCGACCTGATAATAATGGGTGAGCAGGAAATTATGGTAGTCGAACAAATCCTTAAGCTTTTCTGCAAAACTTTTTTCATCCAGTAAATCACCCGCACGCAGGCCGCGTCGCCCCACTTTGTCTTCGTAGGC
>DBNW01000023.1:34831-35121 GCA_002299425.1 Methylococcaceae bacterium UBA662
CCTATGCCGCGCCCGGTGGTGCCTAGGGCTTTGCCGCCCCGGGCTTTTTCCCGGGCTTGGTCGATGGCGACATGAACAGGAAAAATCAAGGCGCACGCTTTGCTGATTAACAGACGGTCTCTAACCTGGATGCCGGCTTGTTCCAGAATTTCAATTTCCTCGATTAAGGCATTCAGTGACACCACCACGCCGTTGCCAATCAGGCATTGCACGCCGTCCCGCAATATGCCTGAAGGTATCAGGTGCAGGACGGTTTTGTGCCCACGGATGACCAAGGTGTGGCCGGCATT
>DBNW01000023.1:35435-40828 GCA_002299425.1 Methylococcaceae bacterium UBA662
TGACCAAGGTGTGGCCGGCATTATGGCCGCCTTGGAAACGCACAACGGCGGCGGCTTGCTCGGTCAGTAAATCGACGAGCTTGCCCTTTCCTTCATCACCCCATTGGGTGCCGATCACAATGACATTTTTTCCCATGATAATCCTGCTGTGTTAAACGATGGGCTTGACAGCCCAGTGTTGGTGGTCTTGCGCGAGCATAGCGGTGCAGCCCATTTGCGCGGCGTCGCCGGATTGTCCCGGCAATTGTTGTATGACGGTGTGTTGCTTGGCCCGCAAGTCCCTGATTGTTTCCAACAAGCCAGGGTCGTCTGAACAGGGAGCAAAAATAGCCTCAATGTTACCGAGGGGTGCGGTGTTTTTGCTGAGGACCGACAATAATTTTAAGTCCGCGCTAAAACCCGTCGCCGGTCGGGCGCGACCGAATTTTTCGCCAATGTTGTCATAGCGACCGCCACGGGCAATTTCACGGCCCACAGACGGGATAAAGGCGGCGAACACAACCCCTGTGTGGTAATGGTAGCCGCGCAATTCGGCGAGGTCGTAGCTGATGTCGAGATTAGGAAAGCGGATGGCCAGGTTATCTGCGATGGCTGCAAGCTCGGCCAGTGCTTGTTTGGCCGCCGGGCTGGCGTCTGCGAACAAGCTGTTTGCTTGCGCTAGAACACTTTTGTCGCCGTTCAATTCAGGGAGCTGCAAAAAAATGGGCTTCAGGTGGTCAGCTAGACGGTAGCCGGCCAGTAGCTCCTGCAATTCCGGTCTGGCCTTGCGCTGCAATACGTCAAATAATTCTTTTTCCTGCACCTTTGATAAGCCCGCTTGGGCGGCTAATGCACGGTAGATACCGACATGACCTAAATCTAAATGGACATTGAGCAGGCCCGACAAAGCCAGCATTTCTAGCATCAGGCTGATCACTTCGATGTCACTTTCTTTACCGCTGTGGCCGTACAGTTCAGCGCCGATTTGCAAAGGGCTGCGGGATTTTTCTAGGGAGTTGCCACGGGTATGCAAGACCGTGCCAGCATAGCAGAGCCGGGTTGGCCAGTGCCGTTTCAAATTATGAGCGTCTATGCGCGCCACTTGCGGGGTCATGTCGGCACGGATGCCGAGCGTTTCGCCGCTGACTTGATCGGTTACTTTAAAGGTTTGCAATGCGAGGTCATGACCCGAACCCACCAGTAAAGAATCCAAAAAATCGATGAAGGGGGGGATCACCAGTTGGTAGCCCCAAAAGGAGAACATCTCTAGCAGTCGTTGCCGAAGTTGTTCAAGTCGCCTTGCATCGTCGGGCAAGGTTTCTTCAATGCCGTCAGGCAACAGCCACAATTTGTTTTTCTGCATTGCGCTATCCACTCAAACAAAACGCCCCGCAGAGACGGAGCGTTCAGGGTTAAGGCTGGGCGGCCGTGCCAGGCTCCGCTCAGGGTTTTTAAGGTGCGGTTATCGGTCTTTTTTTAGGTACTTGAAAAATTCAGAATCCGGTTCGAGCACCATCATTCCCGTGTTTGCAAAAGTTTTCTTGTAAGCACTCAGGCTGCGGTAAAAACTGAAGAATTCGGGGTCTTTGCCATAAGCTTGGGCATAAATTTCAGCGGATTTGGCATCGCCCTCGCCGCGTAATTTTTCAGAATCGCGGTAGGCGTTGGCTAAGGTCACGGTGCGTTGGCGGTCGGCATCGGCTCTAATGCGTTCGGCGGCTTCAGAACCTTGGGAACGGAATTCGCGCGCTACCCGCCCCCGCTCAGCTTCCATGCGCCGGAACACGGAACTACTGACTTCTTCGGGCAAGTCTATGCGCATAACCTGGACGTCTAGGACATCCACGCCCAAATCCATAGCCAATGGCTTGGCGTTGTTTATCAGAATTTCCCGAATAACAGCGCGGTCCGAAGACACCAGTTGCCTTATGTTGCGCTTGCTGAATTCGCTGCGAAAGGCATCCTTGAAAATTTGATCCAGACGCAAATTGGCTGCATCCGGACTGCCCAACACACGGGTGTAGAATATGTTGACATCGGCTATGCGCCACTTGACAAAATAATCGACGATGACATTTTTCTTTTCGGCAGTCAGAAAGCGTTCGGGTCTTGAATCCATAGTTTGAATTCGCCCGTCAAAAAGTTTGACATTTTGGATGAACGGTAATTTGAAATGAAGACCGGACTCGTAGTCGCTTTTTACCAGTTCTCCTAGTTGGAATTTGATGGCTCTTTGGGTCTCGTGGACGCTGAATAATGACATTGAGGTCATTAACAGCAGTACAGCAAGACCAATTAGGATTTTATTCAGTGTCATTGGCGTCCTCTGATGTCACGGCCACGGTTGCCGACGCGGTTGGTTGCGTTTTCAACCACGGCAGCGGGGCTGGTTTGTGGTGGGTCGGTTTGCTCCTGAGCAGGTACCAAGGCGGCCCCAGGCTGGGGCGCACCGACTGGGTGCGGCATGACTTTGTCCAGTGGTAGGTACAAAATGTTGTTGCCGCCTTTGACATCGACGAGGACAACTCGGGTTCCAGACAAGACGGCTTCCATGTTTTCAATAAATAAACGTTTGCGGGTGATTTCCGGAGCCTTGCTGTACTCGGCAAAAAGCTCAGAAAAACGGCTGGTGTTACCAATGGCTTGAGCGATGGATTGTTCTTTGTAGCCTTCGGCTTCCTGGATTACCCGAGCCGCCGCACCCCGAGCTTTCGGGACGACGTCATTGGCGTATGTTTCCGCTTCGTTGATCAACCGTTGCTGGTCTTCGCGCGCTTTGATGGCATCGGCAAACGCATTTTGTACTTGCTCGGGTGGCTGGGCATCCTGCAGGTTCACGCTAGTGATTTGAATGCCCGATTGGTAATTGTCCATAACGACCTGAATTTCTTTTTTGATTTGGGTGACGATTTCAGTGCGCCCTTCCGTCAAGACAAAATCCATGTTGTTGCTGCCGATTACCCCGCGCTGGGCACTTTCGGTGACTTGTTTTAAGGTTACGGAAGGCGTGATGAGGTTAAACAGGTAGTCTTTGGCATCTTTTACTTGGTATTGCACGGCCAAGCGGATATCGACATAGTTTTCATCCTTGGTCAGCATTAGGGCTTCTTGAGGTATCGATCCGGCCAGTTGTTCGGTTCCAGCACTGCGGTAGCCGACTTCTATGAAACGCTGCTGTTTGACGTTGACGATTTCTACTTGTTCAATGGGGGCGGGGATGTGCCAATTTAAGCCGGATGGCGTGGTGGCTAGGTATTTGCCAAAACGGGTTTCCACGCCGTTGTTGCCTTCATCGACAATATAAAAGCCACTGCTAAGCCATAACAAGGCGATCAGGCCGACGACTAGGTAGATGTTCTTTTTTGGAAATTCTCCATTGGAGGAATTCCCGCCTGAGCCGCCGCCAAAGAATTTGGAAAACTGCTCGCGCAAGTTGCGTACTGCTTCATCCAGGTCAGGCGGGCTAGAATCCCTTTTTCCGCTCCAGGGATCTTTTTTATCGCCACCGGGTTCGTTCCACGACATAAGTGTTTACTCCGTATTAATTAGGTTTGGGCAATCGTGTCCTATTTTTGCCCGGTGATTGGCAAAATAGGAGGTATTCTAACGCAGATTGCATAAAAACAGGAAAAACCAACCGGTTTGGTGGGTTAGGCCGGTTCGGTATGGATATTTTTCAACACGCCTAGGTGCTTAGGTTTTATTTCAATTAACAGTTCCGCAGCCCCTAGGTCGTCAGTATGCTCGTCAATAATTTTTGCACAAGCGAACAGCTTTGACCGCACCGCACTCTGCGCCGGGGTTAAGAAACAACGCTTGACCAGCGTGTTAGCGGCTAAAATTTCGGTTAGGGCTAAAACTAATAGATCACAGCCTTGCCCGGTTGCTGCCGATAGCCAAACTCGAACCGGTTGGCCGGAGGCGTCCCGGTCGATGCGGGGCGTTATTTCCGGCATTAGATCGATTTTATTGTAAATCTCAAGTTGCCGGATGTTGCCGGCATTAATTTCAACCAAAACCTGGTTGACCTGGGCAACAATCTCCTCACGCTCTTGGCTGTGGGTGTCGATTACATGCAGCAACAAATCAGCTTCGCTGGCCTCTTGCAAAGTGGCTTTGAAAGCCGCTACCAGCTCGTGGGGCAGGTGGCGGATAAAGCCCACCGTGTCCGCTAGCACCAGCTCGCTGTGGTTTGTCAGCCGTACACTGCGCAGAGTGGGGTCTAGTGTCGCGAACATTTGATCGGCTGCATAAGCGTGGGATCCGGTCATTTGATTAAATAACGTGGACTTGCCGGCGTTGGTATAACCGACTAAAGACACGGATGGAATCTCGGATTTTTTTCGTTGACTACGGCCTTGACGACGCTGCTGATCCACTTTTTGCAACCGTTGCTGGATTTGCTTGATCCGGACGGCTAACAAGCGGCGGTCGGTTTCCAATTGGGTTTCACCCGGTCCGCGCAAGCCGATGCCACCTTTTTGGCGCTCTAAGTGAGTCCAGCCCCGGACCAGGCGGGTGGACAAATGCCGCAATTGCGCCAATTCGACTTGCAGTTTGCCTTCAAAAGATTGGGCACGCTGGGCAAAGATGTCGAGGATCAAGCCGTTCCTGTCCACCACCCTGGCCGCTAAAAATTTCTCCAAGTTTCGCTCTTGGCTGGGCGATAAGGGGTGGTTAAACAGCACGGCATTGGCAGCATGGGCGGTTACTGCAGCTTTGATTTCTTCCAGCTTGCCTGTGCCGACAAAGTATTTTGGGTCAGGACGGTGGCGGCTGCCAGTGATAACGTGGACGGTTTCGACGCCCGCCGATTTGGCCAGCTCTTGGAGTTCAACTAAGTCTTCTTGACCAGCTTGTAAGGTAAGGTGAACCAGGACGACCCGTTCACCCGTGTTGGGACGATCAAACAATTAATACCTCATAATTCTTCTGGGGTTTCTTCATCTTCGCGGGATAGTTTAACGGCTTTGCTAGGCACGATGGTGGATATGGCGTGTTTGTAAACCATTTGACTGACGGTGTTTTTTAGCATGACGACATACTGATCAAATGAGTCCACCTTGCCTTGCAGCTTGATCCCATTGACTAAAAAAATGGATACAGGGGTATGGTCTTTTCTTAGGGTGTTTAAAAAATTGTCCTGTAAATTTTGGCCTTTTGACATCCGATTTCTCCTTATTTTTACCAAAGTGCGGTTAAGATAACTGCAATTGTTGGACAAGACAACCCGTTATCGAGCATTCTGAGTTCCTTTTCGCCGGTTCAGTCATCATGGCTGTTAGCCCGCCAAGTGGTTTGGATGCCCACTGTTAAGCGGCGGTAGTCTTCCTGATTTAAGGAATCAGCAGGGACCAAGACCGTCATGGTGTTGTTGAAGTTCAGTTTTTTTCTAGGTAAGGACCGTTTCGTGC
>DBNW01000006.1 GCA_002299425.1 Methylococcaceae bacterium UBA662
AAGGCGGCCGGCGGCGGCGGCGGCCGCGGTATGCGCACTGTTCACACCGAAGCGGCACTGATCAATGCCATCACCATGACCAAAGCCGAAGCCGGCGCAGCCTTTGGCAACGCGACCGTGTACATGGAAAAATTCCTGGAAAATCCACGGCATATTGAATTTCAAGTGATGGCCGACAGCCACGGCCACGCCATCCACCTAGGCGAACGCGATTGCTCCATGCAGCGCCGCCACCAAAAAGTGGTGGAAGAAGCACCAGCACCCGGTATCACTGAGGAACAACGCCGGTTTATCGGCGAACGCTGCGCCAAAGCCTGTGTTGACATTGGCTACTTAGGCGCGGGCACCTTTGAGTTTCTTTATGAAAACGGCGAGTTTTATTTCATTGAAATGAACACCCGCGTGCAAGTAGAGCATCCGGTCACCGAAATGGTCACCGGTTTCGATATCGTTAAAGAACAATTCCGCATCGCCGCCGGCATGCCTTTATCCCTCACCCAAGAGCAGGTAAAAATTCAGGGCCATGCCATTGAGTGCCGGTTGAATGCCGAAGACCCACGCACGTTTATGCCGTGTCCGGGACTCATCAAACAGTTTCACATGCCCGGCGGGCCGGGCATCCGCTGCGAGACCCACATCTACAACGGCTACAAAGTGCCGCCCTACTACGACTCCATGATCGGTAAACTCATCGCGCACGGCGAGACTCGGCAGAGTGCCATAGCGCGCATGCACACCGCTTTAAGCGAAATCATTATCGACGGCATCAAAACCAACATCCCGTTGCAGCAAGACATCATGAATGACAGTGCCTTTGCCGCCGGCGGGCAAAACATCCACTATTTGGAAAAAAAGCTGGGCATTTATTGATTTTCCGTAGGCACCCGCCCTGCACAATCAGGCCAATCCATCCCCCTGCGGCCAGCCGCAGGGTTGTGGCCGTCAACACCCAACTCCCCTTTAGCCCATGGCCTGGCAGCAAATTTCCGTGACCACTGATGAACCCACCGCCCCGCTAGTGGCCGATTTATTCGAGGCGGCGGGTGCTGTCTCGGTCACTTACCTAGATGCCGAAGACGAACCGGTGTACGAGCCCGCCATTGGCACAACCAAAATTTGGCCACAAACCCAAGTCGTCGCCCTGTACGACCTCAACGTCGACCTTGCTCGAGTTAAGTCCGCTGTACTTGGCTCACTGCATCCTAACCAGTGCTACGGCTGGCAAACCGAACCACTGGAAGACCAAGCCTGGGAACGCGCTTGGATGGCCCATTACCACCCCATGAAATTTGCCGACCGGCTTTGGGTCTGCCCAACCGGCCAGGAACAACACGAAACCGGCACGGTTTGTCTGACCCTAGACCCGGGGCTGGCCTTCGGTACCGGCACCCATCCGACCACCGCGTTGTGCTTGGCATGGCTGGCCGGCCATGACATGACCGGCAAAACCGTTATCGATTACGGCTGCGGCTCGGGGATTTTAGGCATTGCCGCCGTTTTGCTCGGTGCCCAATGCGTCTACGCCGTCGACATCGACCCGCAGGCACTCACTGCAACCTTAGAAAACGCCAAAAAAAACAACGTCCAGAACAAAATAGCCGGTTATTTTCCACACCAGTTGCCGGCCGTATCAGCCGATTTGGTGTTAGCTAACATCCTAGCCCAGCCTTTGATGGCACTGCGACAACACATCACCCCATTGCTGATACCTAACGGCCAATTGGTACTGTCCGGCATTTTGCAAGAACAAGGCGATGCGGTAATGGCCGCCTATCAACCGGACATCCACTTTGCCCCGCCCCTTCAGCAAGAAGAGTGGCTTTGCCTGGCCGGAAAACGCAAAGCTCCAGAACAAGCTAAGCAACACCCGCAAGCCATTACTATCCGCCATGACTGAAGCAATCCTCATTCCCCGAAAAATTACCCTCCAATTACTGCACTGGGCGCAACAAACCCCAGATCATGAAATTTGTGGCTTGTTAGGTGGCCAGAACGGCCTGCCAACCTCGTGCTATCCCGTGGAAAACGCCGCCGCAAACCCTAGTCGGCACTTTTTACTCAATGCCGCAGAGCAGGTAGCCGCCATGAAAACCATGCGCGAGCGGGATGAAGTGCTGTTTGCCATCTACCATTCCCACCCGCATGCCCCGGCCACGCCATCGCCCGCTGACCTGAAGCAAGCCGTCTACCGAGAGGCGCTGTACCTGATTATTTCCCTAAACACCCAGGGCTTATTGGAAATGCGCGGGTTTAAAATTAGCCCTCGAAGCTACGAAGAAATTCCGCTGCTGTTAGCTGAGCACTCATCACGCCGGTAACAGACCCAGCCTGTGCATTCCCCAGCCTCTCCCGTTACCCCCGATTTTGTTTAACCCCCCATGACACGGCCTGACGCCCACACGCCGATGATGCGGCAATACCTGAGCATCAAGGCTCAACATCAAGACACCTTGCTGTTTTACCGCATGGGCGATTTCTACGAACTGTTTTTTGATGACGCGAAAAAAGCCGCGCAATTACTGGACATCACCTTAACCAACCGTGGCCAGTCCGCCGGGCAACCGATTGCTATGGCCGGCGTCCCCTGTCATGCCGCCGAAAACTACATTGCCCGGCTGTTGCGACTGGGTGAGTCGGTTGCCATTTGCGAGCAAATCGGCGACCCGGCCACCGCCAAAGGACCGGTTGAGCGCAAGGTCGTGCGTACCGTCACGCCCGGCACCGTCACCGATGAAGCACTGCTGGAAGAACGCCAAGATAACGTGTTGGTCGCCGTCGCCTCGGCAACCGGCAGTGTCGGTTTTGGTATCGCCTGCCTGGATTTGGGCGGCGGCCGTTTTACCGTGCAGCAAACCACCGGCCTTGACGCACTGCTCAGTGAAATCGCCCGCCTGAATCCGGCTGAACTGCTGTACAGCGAGGACTGGCCGCTGCCCGCCAGCCTAAAGCAACGCCGCGGCCTGTGCCGTAGGCCGCCGTGGCATTTCGATGCCGACAGTGGCCGGCAACGGCTGTTGCAGCAATTTAACCTACACGACCTTAACGGTTACGGTTGCGAGCAGTTGCCGGCCGCCATCGCCGCCGCCGCCGCCGTGCTGCATTACCTCACCGACACCCAGCAGGCCGCGTTGCCGCATATCCATGGCATCCGTGTTGAAAACAGCGACGACTGCATTCTACTCGACGCCGCCAGCCGCCGGAATTTGGAGCTGGATTACCACCCCTCCGGGCAAAGCCAGTTCACCTTGCTGGGCGTGCTGGATAAAACCGCCACCGCCATGGGCGGGCGTTGCCTGCGCCGCTGGCTGAATCGCCCTTTGCGCGACCAGACCGTGCTCAGCTGCCGTTATGCCGCCATTGACCGCTTGCTGCAAGACCGCTTGTACCGCGCGGTGCACAACAACTTAAAACAGGTCGGCGACATTGAACGCATCAGTTCACGCATCGCCTTAAAATCCGCCCGTCCCCGCGATTTACTGGTGCTACGGCAAAGCTTGGCCGTACTGCCGCAAATCCAGTGCCAGTTGGCCGATCATGATGCCCCGTTGCTGGCCGACATAACGGCGCAAATTGGCGCACATCCTGATTTAGTGGCATTGCTGACCCAAGCCATCATAGCCCAGCCGCCCGTCTTAATCCGTGACGGCGGCGTCATTGCCCCCGGCTATCATGCCGAGCTAGATGCGCTGCGCCAGCTCAGCCAACATGCCGACCGCTATCTGGCCGAGCTAGAACAGCGTGAAAAAGCCGCCACCGGCATCACCAGCCTTAAGGTCAATTACAACCGCGTACACGGCTATTACATCGAAATCCCGCGCCTTTACAGTGACAAAATACCCGCCCACTACCAGCGCAAACAAACCCTGAAAGGCGCGGAACGCTACCTCACCGAAGAGTTAAAAGCCTTTGAAGACAAGGTGCTGAGCGCACGGGAACAAGCCCTCAGCCTTGAAAAAGCCGTGTACGGGCAGTTACTGGAGCGCGTCGGCGAGGCGGTGCCGGTCTTGCAACAGTGCGCCGCTGCCTTGGCGGAACTAGACGTGCTGGTCAATTTTGCCGAACGCGCCGACACCTTAAATTTAGCTGCGCCGGTACTCAGCCAGCAACCGGGTATCCAGATCGAAGCCGGCCGTCATCCGGTGGTCGAGCCGGTTAGTGGGCTGCCGTTCGTCGCCAACGATCTTACGCTCAACCCGCAGCGGCGCATGCTCATCATCACCGGCCCGAACATGGGCGGCAAATCCACCTACATGCGCCAAGCCGCGCTCATCGTCATCATGGCGCATATCGGCTGTTATGTGCCGGCCCAGGCTGCGATCATCGGCCCTGTTGACAAAATTTTCACCCGCATTGGCGCTTCTGATGATTTGGCCAGCGGCCGTTCCACCTTCATGGTGGAAATGTCGGAAACCGCCAACATCCTTAACAATGCCAGTGCCAACAGCTTAGTGCTGATGGACGAAATTGGCCGCGGCACCAGCACCTTCGACGGCCTGTCGCTGGCCTGGGCTTGTGCTGGCCATTTGGCCGAACAAATCAAAGCGTTTACCTTGTTCGCCACGCATTATTTCGAGCTGACCACGTTAGTCGACGACCACCAAGCCATCGCCAACGTACACCTAGAAGCGATGGAACACGGCGATAAGGTTATTTTCTTGCACGCCGTCAAAGACGGTCCGGCCAGCCAAAGCTACGGTCTGCAAGTGGCTGCTTTAGCTGGCGTGCCGCGCAGCGTTATCGACCAAGCCAAAATTAAATTGCACCAATTAGAAAACACCGTCTGCCAAGACCTGCAAACTAAGAGCGGTGTCAACCAACTGGACTTGTTTGCGGCCAAGGAATACCATCCGGCGGTTTGCCTGCTGGAGCAGAGTAATCCCGATGCGCTAAGCCCCAGACAAGCATTAGAGCTGCTTTATCGATTAAAGGCGATGGTGTAGTTGAATGCGGGTTGGTTCTTTTGGCATGACGGATTTTCGTTAGCCGCTGAAACAGCGCGCTAACCAGGATTTGTTTTGCACGATTGAATGGCTGATTCTGGACTCCAAAACGGGTGCGGGTACCAACCTCGATGAAATTCGCGGACTAGGTTGATACCGCTAGCTGTAGGCCTATTATCGCTGATCCGGAAAGGTTGCATCGCGCCTGTTTTTTTTCGCCAGACGCCGCTTAAAAGACCGCAGCCACCGCCAAAACCGCCAGCTTTGTCGGGTTTTTTTAAACAAGGCGATGACAAAGCGTTTACTGCGCGGAGCCGTTCTAAACACAATGGACAAGCCCGCAGCCATAGTTGGCAAGCCAACCGGCACCGGCAGGAGCAAAAAAACCACGCCCATTACCACGGTAAAACCGCCAAACATCAAAAGCAAGTGTTTCATGAACATAATCGTTTAATTCCCTATTTGGATACGGCTGAGCCTTTTTCAGACACAGCAGCATGGCAACGGCACCTGTCGCCTCAAGGCACTGAAAAACCGGCCATTCAGTCGGCTTATAGTAAACGAACAGACCCACCCTATCGTTAGTCAGTTGTCGCTAGGCTTTAATTTCTTTTACTGAGATGCGGCTAGTGGGTTAGGCGGGGAGCTAAGGCGTTTTTTAGCCCGGTTTACCGATTGCCTTCATTGCGTTTAGCAGTGCCGAGCAGGGTTTGAATGATGCCGGCGTGTTGACCTGCCTGCTCTGAGCGTGAAGGGCAAACGCGGGTTAAAAATGACGGGGTTAATAGGTATTTCGGACATAAAAAAAACCAGTTGCACTTCAGTGCGAACTGGTTTGTTCGTAACAGATTTTATGGTGGGTCGTGTGCGATTCGAACGCACGACCATCGCATTAAAAGTGCGGTGCTCTACCGGCTGAGCTAACGACCCGACAAAGATTGCCTATTCTACTGATTTTTATTTTTAATGCAAACGTTATTGCTGGTATTGGGTGGGGTCGGGTAGTGCGGCTTGGGTGAAACCTTTTTTTCTCAGCCGACACGCATCACATATTCCGCAGGCGCGGCCGTCTCGGTCGGCGGCATAGCAGGATACTGTTAGGCGGTAATCCACACCTAGGTCGATGCCTTGTTTGATGATTTCAGCCTTACTCAGTAAGATCAACGGCGTGTGCAGGGTAAAACGGCCTCCTTCGACACCCGCTTTGGTGGCTAAATTAGCCATTTTTTGAAAGGCTTGGATAAATTCAGGGCGGCAATCCGGGTAACCCGAGTAATCGACAGCGTTGACGCCAATGAAAATGTCGCGAAGACCCAGCACTTCCGCCCAGCCTAGGGCCAGTGCCAGAAAAAGGGTGTTTCTTGCGGGGACATAGGTGACCGGGATGCCCGATTGGATTGCATCCGGAATGGCTATGTTGGTATCCGTGAGCGCGGAACCACCGATGGCACCCAGATCAATTTTGATGATTTTGTGCTCAACTACCCGATATTTTGTGGCAATGAGGGCAGCCGCTTGCAGTTCGGCAGTGTGTCGTTGCCCGTAGTCAACGCTTAGCGCATAACATTCAAAGCCTTGGCGTTGGGCCAGTGCGAGAACGGTGAGCGAGTCGAGTCCGCCAGATAGCAGGACAATGGCTTTTTTAGGCATGTGAGTCATTTGCCTTGGGCGTTTTGCCAAAGGAATTTATGCAGTTGGATTTGGAAACGCACCGGCAATTGATCCTGTAGGATTTTTTCCGCCAGTTCGGTAGGGTTTTGTTGAGCCGTGACCGGTGAGAACAAAATTTGGCAGCGTTTAGCCAGGTCGTATTGATTAATAATGGCTTTCGACCAAGCGTAATCGTCATCATCGCCAATCACGAATTTAACCTGGTCTTGTTCCATCAAGTGTTCGATGTTTTGGTATCGATTTTTTTCCATTTCGCCGGAACTGGGGGTTTTTAAATCCATGACTTTTATGACCCGGCTGTCCACCTGCGAAACATCCAGTGCCCCGCTGGTTTCCAACGAGACCGTGTAGGCGTGCTCCAGCAGCAACGCCATGAGTTTGTGGCAGCCGGACTGTGCTAAGGGTTCGCCGCCGGTGACGGTGACAAAGCGGGTGTTATAGCGGCTAACGTGCGCGTAGATTTCGGGCAAACTGCGCCGTGTTCCGCCGTTGAAGGCATAAGCCGTGTCACAATAACCGCAGCGCAACGGACATCCGGTTAGGCGGATGAAAACGGTCGGCAGCCCTACTAGGCTGGATTCGCCTTGCAGGGAATAGAAAATTTCGGTGACGCGCAGCGAGTCCACAGTCAGTGGTTGTTCAGTGTAGCCAGCTTGCGTTCTGCCAGCAGTGCCGGTTGGCTGTTGGGGTAGTCATTGACCACACGGTTTAAGTATTCACGCGCTTGGTCGGTTTGATTTTGCTCGGCCGCCATGTAGCCCAGTTTTAACAGGGCGTCGGGCACTTTAGGGCTGTTTGGGTAATGGCTGATAACCGCGTTAAATGCTTTTATTGCCGAAACATCGTCGCGTTTAGCCCGGTAAGCCTCGCCCAGCCAGTATTGGGCATTGCCGGCTAAACTGCTGTCAGGGTATTGGTCTAAAAACGCCTGAAACCCTGCAATGGCTTCGTCGGTGCGCCCGTGCCTTAGTAAATCCAAGTGCTGTTTGTACGCTTCATTCTCGGCGGGCGGGGTGGCGGGTACTGGGTTTTGTGGTGTTTTTGGGGTCTCTTCTGCGGTTTGTGGGGACGTCTCGGGGGGGGCGGTTTCTGGTGCAGCGCTATCCGTGGCGGTGCTATCCGTGGCGGTGCTATCGGTGGCGGTAACGGTCTCGCTTAGGTTAGGGTCAGCGAATTTGTTTTCTAAATTTGACAGGCGTTCATCAAAGTCACTGGAGTGCGCTTTTTGTTGTTTTTGTAGCGCGTTGATTTGATAAGCCTGTTCTTCAACTTTGCCGGTTAATTGCCGGACATCGGATTGCAGATGCTCAATTTTTGCCATTAAATCCATCATGGCGTTGCTTGCCGGTGTGCCCGCAACGACCGTGTTTGCAGGTGCTGCTGCGCCTGGGTAGAGTGAATTGTCAATAACTGCGGGGAGGGCGTGGGCTTCGTTGAAACCCGCCAACAGGCACAATAATAGGGCTGGATAGTTTTTCATTTATTTACCTTGATAGACGATGACGGCGCGGCGGTTTAATTCCCAGGCGGTTTCATCGTTGCCGTAAGCGGCCGGTTTTTCCTCGCCGTAACTGACAACTTCAATTTGCTGATCTGATACGCCTTGCAATTGCAGCATACTGGCGACCGATTTGGCGCGTTGTTCGCCTAAGGCGATGTTGTATTCACGGGAGCCGCGTTCGTCACAATGACCCTCTAATACGATGCGTTGTGATGGGTTGGCGACTAGATAACGGGCATGGGCAGAGATGACCGGAACAAAATCAGGCATCACTTGGCTGCTGTCCAGCATGAAATAAATAGTGCGTTTGGACAGCGGATTGCTGGGGTCGCTAAATTCCGGCCCTAAACTGGCGGCGGCATCGTCACCGTACAAACCGGTACGGTAGCGACCGTCCGGGTCACTAAATTCCGTACCGGAAGCACCGTAAGGATCCTTGTTTATACCTGCGGTGGCGAGATTGTTGACGCCGCCGTTAGCGGCATTTTGGCTGCCATCGAGCAGGGCGTTTTTGTCTTCGGTTTCGGCACAGCCGGTTAGAACTAAGGCACTTACGGCCAAAGCAGTGATCAATTTATTGGGTTTCATGGTGGGTTCCAAGGAGCTGTTTAATGGTTTGAAAAACTTAAGGGGACCAAGCGGGTTCTCGGACTTCACCGCCTTCAAACACCAAGCTTTTTTGTATTTTACCATCGATTGAAATGGCCGATAAGAAACCGGTGCGGCCTTTTTTCGAGGCGTACAGGATCATGCTGCCGTTGGGGGCAAAGCTAGGCGATTCGTCCGACGGGCCGGCCGTCAGCACATTGATGGTACGGGTAGCCATGTCCATAATGCCGATGCGGTAACTGCTGCCGCTGCCGTGCACCATGGCAATGTTTTGGCCATCGGGAGAAAAGCTGGCGGCGGCATTGTAATCGCCGGAAAAAGTCAGCCGTTTCTCCGTACCGCCTTGGCTGGGCACGGCGTAAAGTTGGGGTTTACCGCCCCGGTCTGAGGTGAAGACCAGGGTGCTGCCATCCGGCGACCAGGTCGGTTCGGTATCGATGGCCGCGTTTCGGGTGATTTTGGCCAGTGAGCGGCTGGCTAAGTCCATCACGTAAATATCTGGGTTGCCATCCTTGGATAAGGTTAGCGCCAAACGGCCACCATCGGGCGACCAGGCCGGCGCACCGTTGATGCCACGAAATTCCGCGACGCGTTCCCGTTGCCCGGTGGCTAGGGTTTGGATGTAAATGGCAGCGGCTTTGTGCTCGAACGATACATAAGCGATGCGCTTGCCGTCCGGGGACCAAGACGGCGACATCAAGGGTTCTGACGATGAGGCGATGGTTTGCGGGTTAAACCCGTCGGCATCGGCCACTTGCAGGCGGTGCAGGCGTGGGCTGTCGGTGGTGATGTAAGCAATGCGCCCACTAAAAGCACCTTTTTTACCGGTCAATTTTTCAAAAATCAAATCGCTGATGTGATGGGCGGTGCGGCGCAGGTCGGCGGCCGAAGAGGTCATTCGGTAGCCGAGCAGTTGTTCGCTTTTGTAGACATCAAACAACTGAAATTGGACTTCGTAAAGATCGCCTAGTTTGGCGACTTTGCCGACTACCAGATAATTTTGGTTCAACGATTGCCAGTCGCTAAAGTTAACTTCCTGGGCGCTGCCGGGGCGGGCGGGCATGTGGGATTCGGGCATCATTTGAAAGTAGCCACTGCGTTCTAAGTCGGCATTGACGACATCGCGAATAGTGACCGGGGCACCGCTGTCGATGAAGGGGACGATAGCCAGTGGCAGAGCACTTTCCCTGCCTTCGGTGATTTCAATGGTCAAGCCGGCATAGCTGACGGGTACGGTCAGGCCAGTTAGCAGCAGGATGAGGATGTTTCGTACTAAAAACATGGTCTTTGCCTTGTGGTGGTGAATGGGTTGTCAATGGTTTAGTCAGGGACGGGTGTGCCCCGCTAATCCAGGGCCGGTGCCAATGACGTGGCCTTTTTAAGAAAATACGCATGAAATTGAACACCCCGTCCGAATGATTTCGGTGTTTTCTTAAGGTTTAAAAATAAATCTTAAGGGTTTGAAGTGCTTGTTAAATACGGCGAGATCTTTGGGAACAGGCAAGGGCGAGGCTTTCATGACCGCATTTTCTGCGGAACGGTCAAAAATTTCGTCGCCGCTGCTAGAAATGACGGTCACGTCAAGTACTTCCCCTTTTGCTGTCACTTGTATTTTTAAGGTGCATTGTAAACCTTCCGAAGCCGCAAAAGGCCGTATCCAGTTGTTTTCGACTTTGTTCCTTATCGCCCGGATGGCGGCGTCCAATTCGGATTTTTGTGCCTGAGATTTAGCTGCGGTTTTTTCAGCCGCTTCGGCTTTAGCCTGCGCCTCGGCTTCTTTTTTGGCTTGGGCTTCCGCTTCGGCTTTCGCTTTGGCCGCAGCCTCGGCTTTGGCCTTTTCGGCCGCTTCAGCTTTTAGTTTGGCGGCTTTGGCCTCGGCCTCTTTTTTGGCTTGGGCTTCGGCTTCAGCCTTCGCGGCGGCCTCGGCTTTCGCTTTAGCCGCAGCCTCGGCTTTGGCTTTTGCGGCCGCTTCAGCTTTTAGTTTGGCGGCTTTCGCCTCGGCCTCTTTTTTGGCCTTGGCTTCAGCTTCGGCTTCTTGCTTGGCTTCGGCTTTGGCTTTTGCGGCCGCTGCGGCTTTGGCGGCGGCCTTTTCCTGGGCCAGCGCGGCTTTTTTGGCGGCAGCAGCGGCTTGCGCTTCGGCTTCTTGCTTGGCTTCGGCGTGCGCTGCGGCTTTGGCGGCGGCCTTTTCTTGGGCCAGCGCGGCTTTTTTGGCGGCGGCTTT
>DBNW01000011.1:0-453 GCA_002299425.1 Methylococcaceae bacterium UBA662
CAAGCCGTCACCTGCGACGATTTTGTCAAGGCGATGGAAGACGCTAATGGCGTGGATTTAACACAGTTCCGGCGTTGGTACGCCCAAGCCGGCACGCCGGTGGTCAAGGTGGCGCAGCATTACGACCCTAAGGCACAAACCCTGACCTTAACCTTGTCACAACATTGCCCGCCGACCCCAGGGCAGCCGATCAAGCAAGCCTTGCACATTCCCGTTAAGCTGGGGCTTATCAATTCGGAGGGTGCCGCCGTCCGTTGCCGTTTGCGCGGCGGCGGTGAGGGCAGTGACGATGTGTTACTGGAACTGACCGAAACCGAACAACCGTTTGTGTTTGAAGGGTTGGCCGAGCAGCCCGTGGTTTCGGCACTGCGCGGGTTTTCCGCGCCGGTCAAGCTGGTGCAGGAGCGTGGCTTGGCCGAGCTGGCGTTCTTGCTGGCGCACGACAGTGACCCG
>DBNW01000011.1:770-9624 GCA_002299425.1 Methylococcaceae bacterium UBA662
CGACCCGTTCAACCGCTGGGAGGCCGGGCAATCCCTGTTTGTGCAAACCGTCCTCGGTTTGGTGGCCGATGTCCAGCAAGGGCGCGAGCTAACGCTAAACCCCCTGTTGGCCGATGCGTTCAGGCGGGTTTTGGCCACCCCGTGGCATGACCTGTCGTATTTTGCCCTGTTGCTGAGCCTGCCGTCAGAAACCTATTTGGCGGAAGCCATGGCGGTGGTCGATGTGGTCGCCATCCATGCCGCCCGCGAGTTTGTCAAGCGTTCCTTGGCGCAGGCCTTGCAGCCGCAACTGCAAACCGTGTACCTGAACCACCACAAGGACGAATCCGGCCGCTTTGACGCCGCCGCGATAGGCCGGCGTCGGCTAAAAAACACCTGCCTGGGCTATTTGGTGTGCCTGGACGACCCGGCACTAAAAAACTGGGCGCAGCAGCAATTTAAGACCGCCAAGAACATGACCGACCAACTGGCGGCCTTGGCGGCGATGGTCAACAACCCGCATTATGCCCGCAAGCAATCGTTGGACAATTTCTACCAGCAATGGCGGGGCGAAGCCTTGGTGATCGACAAATGGTTTGCCCTGCAAGCGGCCAGCCCGATGCCGGGAACCTTAGTCACCGTGCAGGCGTTGTTGGGGCATCCTGATTTCGACCTAAAAACACCGAACCGCGCGCGCGCTTTGGTCGGCAGTTTCAGCCAAGCCAACCCGTTGCATTTCCATGCCGCAGGCGGCCAAGGCTACCAATTTTTGGCCGACCAAATCATCGCTCTCAATGCCTTAAACCCCCAAATCGCCGCCCGCCTGACCAACGCCCTGACCCAGTGGCGGCGTTTTGACCCCAACCGGCAAGCGTTGATGAAAGCTCAGTTGCAGCGGATTATCGCGCTGCCGGATGTGTCCAGGGATGTTTATGAGGTGGCGGGCAAGAGCTTATGATTTTTTATTGATAGACTGTCTTTGAAACAAGTCAAAAAGTTTTGTTTTTCAGTTTTTTAAGAAATATTTCTTGGGCATTTAAAATTATCGCCATGAAAAAGAATATAGCGGTACTGGGATTGTCTAGGTCGGGTACTACTTGGGCTGCCAAAATTATTGACAGCCATCCTAATGTTATCTACCGGCACGAGCCGGACAGCGAAATAAAAATACCGATACCGTTGGTGACTCATAGCAATGAGAATTATTTTGAGGCCATAAACGCTTTTTATGGCCAAATTGAAAGACACGCTACGGTGCGGGCGTGTGGCAAGCAACCGCTTTTTAATAAACAGTATTTCAACGCTTTAAACGGTGCCGTATTTAAAAGCAGCGTGTTCTTTGCTAGGTTGGCCGGTCGGCTGAATGTGCCATTTAACGTCGTTGAACGGGTCAGCCGTAGCCAGGCAGGCGAGCTGGTGTGGCTGTGGAAGTCTATCGAGTCGGTCGGTCGGGTTGGGAGTCTACTAGCAGCCCTGCCAAACTTAAAAATCATCTACATTATCAGGCACCCTTACGGGCAAATTGCGTCCGTTTTACAAGGCGAAAAAAACGCTAAATTTCTGGGTAGAACCCCTTTTTCGGAGGATTACGGGGTTTTTTCGCAACTGCTCAATACGCCTTATGCCATCGAGAACAAAATTACGCTGGCAAAAGTAAAAGCGATGATGCCGATAGAAAGAATGGCTTTAGCTCGGCTTCTGTTTAATGAACATGTCTTAAACGCATTGGAACACTTCAAGAGCAGGGCTTGTGTTGTAAGCTACGAAGCTCTGCGTGATGACCCTTTAGGGCAGTCAAGGGCGGTGTTTGATTTTTGCCAGCTGGACTGGAACAAGCAAAGTGAGGCTTTTGTAAAAAGCAGCACCAGCGTTCATGACACTGCTTACTACAGCGTCTTTAAGCGGCCTTCGGTGGACACCGAATCAACCTTAACACCTGCGGATAAAAACGCCATTAAAGCCATCATAAACGCGTACCCTTCCAGCAGGTGTTATGCTAGGTACCGTGATGTTTTGTGAGCACTAATGGTCTGATGGGCTGTTTAGCCGTGCACCTGAGGCCATCGTAAAACAAACGACGGTCTGTTAGGTGTTCATTTTTCTTAACTACTGGTTTCCTGTGCAAGCAATTTTATTAGCCAGCTTAAAGCCCCTAGCGACGTTTGCCTCTGGCTTAGACAGAAACAAAAAACTGCTCATCCTTATTTACCACCGGGTTTTAGAAGTACCTGATTTTATGCGCCCCGGCGAAGTAGACCGACAGGCGTTCACCTGGCAAATGCAGTTGTTGGCCAACTGCTTCACTGTCTTATCCCTGCCCGAGGCACTCGCTCGTGTACAAACAAACAGTTTGCCGCCGCGGGCGGTGTGCATTACGTTTGATGACGGTTACGCCGACAATTACACCTACGCCCTGCCCATACTCAAGCACTTTGGCCTGACCGCGACATTTTTTATTGCCTCCGGTTATTTGGACGGCGGGCGCATGTGGAACGACAGCGTGATCGAAGCCATTAGGCTCATGCCGCACGCTGTGCTGGATTTGTCAACATTAGGCCTAGGCCAGTTTGATATCGCGACACCCCCGCAAAAAACCGCCGCAGCCCAAAAAATAATCAAACATATCAAGCACCTGGATTTTCAGCAGCGGTTAGTGTACAGCCGCTGTATCGAACAGCAAGCCCCGCACATTCCTGACGATCTGATGCTGACTACAGAGCAGCTTAAAGCCTTGTCCGCTAGCGGTATGGAAATCGGTGGCCACACCGTTACGCACCCCATCTTGGCGACTTTGCCCGATGCCGCTGTAGTGACTGAAATTCAAGAAAACAAGCTGTTTTTAGAGAACTTGTTGGGCAAACCCTGCCGCTTTTTTGCCTATCCTAACGGCAAAATGGGACAGGATTTTTTGCCAAGCCAAGCGGAATTGGTTAAAGCGTGTGGCTATCAGGCGGCCCTGTCCACCGAATTGGGGGTTGCCAACAGCGCATCGGATTTGTGGCGATTGCCGCGTTTTACGCCGTGGGATAAAACGCCTGCTCGCTTTATGTTTAGGATGGCGATTGCCTATGCCCAAGGTTAATTCAGACCGTGTGGCTTGCTTGTCGCTTACCTGCAATTTTGTGGTGCCCGCTGGTTTAAAAAGATAGCTGATGTTACGCAGAACGTCATGGATTGCCGAATTATCGTAAACTTTGTGTCGCTAGGGCGACGGTTTTTTAAGGCCGGTTGCCGCTTGTTGTCGGCGTTCCTCGCTTTTGCTGGGGGGTTGGCAACAGGGGCGGCTTGCCAACGCGGGGCTTCCCTGCCGCCCCTTTTTGGGCTGTTCCCACCCGTGACCGAAAAATTATGCGTGATGTACTGATTACATTGCTGGTTGTAGTGGGCTGTGTATGGACCTTAAAAAAGCCGTACCTAGGCATACTGTTGTGGTCTTGGATCAGTTATATGAATCCTCACCGCTTGTCTTGGGGGTTTGCCTATGATTTTCCGTTCGCGCAGATGGTGGCTTTGTCCTTGTTCGTTGCTATACCTTTTTCAAAGTCAATGCAAAAGCCTCCCATCAATGCTCTAACGCTGGTTTGGTTTGCTTTTATTGTGTTTATGGCGATAACGACATTTTTTGCGTATTTTCCAGAAGAAGCGTTTTTGCAGTATAAAAAAATACTTAAAATTCAGGTGATGGTTTTATTGACTTTGGTATTGATTACCAACATTGACAAACTAAGGCAGTTAATCTGGGTGATTGTGTTGTCTATGGGCTATTTTAGTATAAAAGGTGGTTTTTTTACGTTACTAACAGGTGGAAGCCAGCGGGTTTGGGGACCGAATGGTAGTTTTATTGAAGGCAACAATGAACTTGCCGTGGCCACGTTAATGATTATCCCGTTGATGGCTTATCTGTACAGTGTGCAGTCGGACTGGCGGGTTAAATACGGCTTGTTGGCCGGCATGGGGTTCAGTTTTATTGCGGCTATGGGTTCGCAATCCCGGGGGGCTTTTATTGCGTTTGCCGCCGTGGGGCTGTTTTTTTGGCTGAAAAGCAAACAAAAGCTGCTTGGTGGCATGATTATGGTGGTGTTAGGGGTGGGTATCATTGCCTTTATGCCGGAATCCTGGCATGAACGCATGGACACCATTCAAGATTATGAACAAGACGGCTCGGCAATGGGCCGAATAAACGCCTGGTATTACGCCATTAATGCCGCTAACAGCAACCTGCTAGGCGTCGGTTTTGATTCGTGGAGTCCTGAAACCTTTATCCTGTACGCTCCTAACCCCTATGACGTTCATGCCGCACACAGCATTTATTTTAGCGTCTTAGCGGACCACGGCTGGCTAGGCCTGATGCTGTTTTTGTTGATTTTTTATGGGACTTGGAAAAAATTGGCAAAAGTGATTAAAACCACCCACCAACAACCGGCTTACCAAGAAATCAACGTTTTGGCCAGAATGATTCAGGTTAGCCTCATTGCTTATTGGGTGGGCGGGGCATTTTTAAGTTTGTCTTACTTTGACCTGCCTTGGCATTTGGTCAGTTTTGGGCTGATTGTCGAAAAAGTGTTAGCCGAAAAAATGGCGCGGACCCAAGCCTAAGCTTTGAATGCGCCTGCTGCAATTTTTTTAGCGTTATGACACGCTGTCAATGCGGCTGACCACCTCAGACGAGGCCAACTGCAAGCCCAATTTGTAATTCTGGCTGGCACTGTCTTTATCACCTTGGGCGAACAAACAATCACCCAGCAACTGGTAGGCCTGCACCGTCGGTTCAACGGCTAAGCTGCTGGACAAATAATCATAGGCTTTGTCAAGTTCGTGACATTGCAGGCTCAATTTACCCAAAACCATCAACAAAACGGCATCATTCGGGTGCAATTGCAGCCAACGTTGCGCCATTTCTAATTGGTTAACGGTACTTCCAGAACGGATGCTGCCATACAAAACCAATAACGTGGCATCCCAATGGCTTGCTAAAGCGGTTGCCAGTTCGTCCTCAATGCGATCGCCAGCACCGGCATTAATCATGGCGGCGAAATAGATAGCTGAAATACCCGGCATTTTTTTCACAGTCTGCGGCATATCCGCCCATAAAAGAGTTATTTCTGCTGCGTCACCGTACTCAGCCGCTTGCCGCAGCAAGCGGCTGAAGGCTTCGGTTTCCAGTAGCTTGATTTCAGTTTCCATCAGTACTTTGTGGGCTTGCAGGGAAGGCAGAATTTTTCTTATTCCCTCCCAATCACCGATATTCTGGTAAGTCTGGTGCAACAGTTTTAGCACCCCGGCGTGGGTGGGGTGAATGGAATGGAGGTTGGTTAGCGTTTCTAAAGCCTGGGAGAATTCCTTGCCGGACAGGTGCAATTCGGCCTGGGTCAGGCCTATAGCCATATCAGAACCCGGCGTGCGCGCGGCCGCCTCTTTTAGATAGGCATCGCGTTTGTCAAAAGCACCCCGCGACTGTGCCGCCCGCGCCGCAGTCAAATAATGAAGCAGCGGCGCACCGCTGTGGGAGGCGTGCTTGATCAGCGTGGTTTCAGCTTTTTCAAAGTTGCCTTCGGCAGTGTCGACTAAGCCGGCGATCAAAGCCTCTTGGGAGCGGTTAAGCCGAATCCTTTTGCTGCGCTGCTTAAGCCTTATGGGCAACTTGAACAGCCAAGTCAGCACACCTAGGCAATAATAAAAAACAAAAAAACTAAAAATAACGGCCACAGCGAAAGATGCCAGCGTGGTTTCTAACGCCCAATGGCCAATGCCGATCAAGACATAGCCTGGGGCATCAAAACTGTTGATCCCGTAATAAGCAAAAACGGCAAGCCCGGTCGCGATTGCCAGGGTGATGAAGAAATAGGCTAGTTTTTTCATTGCTGATCGGTCTGGATGGCTTCAGGTTCGGGTGCATCCTGGCGTTGCTTGGGTGCGGCAATGGCAGCGGGAGCAGCAGCGGTATCAGGGGCTTCAACTGGCGGCGGCACAGGGGCAGGGTCTAGGGCTTTGTCGGTTTCAATTCTAAGCGCGGTGACATCGCGGAGCATTTTTAGCGATTTGCTGATATCAGGGAACTGGCCCTTGATGTTGATTTCCATCAACTGCGCCACCTGCGCCTGCAATTGGCGATTGATCTCGTCGTTGGTAAAGTGTTCAGCCAACCATTCGCGGGCATCTTGCAAACCGGATTGGAACAGTGCTTCATTGCGTTGCACTAGGGCTATTTTCACCATTTCCAGCTTGACCCTCAGTTGTTCGCGAATAAATTGCGCTTCTTCCGGGCTTAAAATTTCGTTAACTGCTTGGTCAACGCGGCGGATGGTGACGATTCCTTCCAATTTGGATAGGGCCGAATCTAGCACGCCTTGTTCTTCGTTTTCAGGGATCTGTCCGTTCTGGACGGCATTGGCACCAGCCAGTGGTTTGCCGGCATAGGGTAAAATCAACGACAACTGGTCAACTAGGTTTTCCATGCTGTCGATTTTTGCATACAAGCCGACGACATCGGGTACGGTGACGGCATTCAACAAGGCAATTTCCCTGGCGATTTGTTCGCGCACCTTGTAGGTGGCGGCATCGCCACTTTCCCGCAGGCGTTGGTCGGCCGCCTCTAAAGCCTCGCGGGTCGTGTTGACATCGCCGACTAAGTGCAACCGCTCGTTGGCCACGCTCAACAAGTATTCAGCATCGGCAACCAACCAATCACCCCGTGTTTTGCCCAGTTGGCGCTGGACTTGCAAAATGGCGGTGTGCAATTCTTTGCGGACGGTATCGAGTTTTTCGTCGTGCAGTTCTGAAAACTCCGCTAGGGTTTTGGTGAAATGAACATCCTTACCCGCAATGGTATTTTCCAATGCGGCAATCTGCGATTGGATGGCCGTCAACTGCTGTTGATAGTCTGCGATTTTTTGGGCGAGTTCGCCCTTCACCTCTCCGCCCAAGTTTTCTTGCCGGTCGCGCAATTGGCTGAACAGGTAATAACCTGCACCCGCCAAACTCGTCAGGCTCAGTAAAATGATGCCCAGCCATACCCTGTTGGCGTGAGGCTGCCGAGTTTTAATGCTGTGTGCTGCCTCGTGTTGTTCAGTCGTTTCTGTCACCCTGTCCCCCTGTCATTGTCATGATTACCGCTTCGGCCAGTGCTGCATCGGTGGCTTGCCGCGCTACCGTTACCCGTTTAAAACCCAATTCTTGGGCGATTTTTGCAAGCCGTAAGGAAATCACCACCAGCGGTACGGCCCATAGTTTTTGCTGGTATGTGCTGCCTAGTAGGGTCGATAGGTTTTCCAGAGCCGCGCCGCAGGTCACGGTGATCGCCGCTAATTGGCCCTGAGCTAGCAGTGACCGGGCTTCGGTGCAATCAACCTGGGGTACGCACCGCCGATAAACCTCAAGGTAAGCAACCGTTGCCCCGCGTCTGGTTAAGGCTTCGGCCAGATACTCACGCCCACCTTGGCCACGGACAATTAAAATTTTTTTCCGTTCCAGTCGCTGCATCGGCGGCGTCGCCAACAAAGACTCACTGGTAAAGGGCGGCGGGGACAACAGGTCGACAGCGATGCCGAAGTGGCACAGTGCTGCCGCCGTTGCCTGGCCTATAGCCGCCACAGCCGGTGACGGGGCGACCAGTTTGCTAGCGTGCAGTGGCATCGAAAAATTAACCGCATTGGCACTGACAAAAATAAGCCATTGATACCCGTCAACGCTCGCTAACACCTGCGCTACTTGGGCTGAATCGGCAACCGGTGCAATCGCTAGAGCCGGCAACAGCACCGGCTGCCCGCCGTGTTCGGCAATGAGGCGGGCTAGGTTTTCGGCTTGATGTTGCGGCCGGGTTAGCAGAATTTTTTCACCGTTCAGGGGCCTATTCATTCAAGTAGCGCTTGCAAAATTTTGTCGGCACCCTGGCTAAGCAAATGGTCGGCCACCTGTTTGCCTAAGGCTTGGTACTCGGCAGCAGGGGCTGAAGCCGCACTGCGAATAATTAAAGTGCCCTGCGGGTTGCCAACCAGCCCGCGCAAATGCAAGTGTCCGGCCTGCAATTGAGCGAAACCTGCAATCGGCACTTGGCAGCCGCCCTGCAAACGGCTGTTCATGGCCCGCTCCGCCGCCACGCACAGCCCGGTTTCCTCATCGTGCAAGGCCGCTACCAAGGCGTTGGTTTGCCTGTCGTCAATACGGCATTGTATGCCAATCGCCCCTTGCCCAATGGCGGGCAAGCTGGTTTCCGGAGCCAGAATTTCGGTAATCCGCCCGCACAAACCCAAACGCTTCAGGCCGGCCGCCGCCAGAATAATGGCATCGTACGCATTGCCATCAAGCTTAGCCAAGCGGGTGTTGACGTTGCCGCGTAACGGGATGATTTCGGCATCGGGCAACCAGCTTTTCAGTTGGCATTGCCGACGCAGGCTGGAAGTGCCAATTTTGGCGGTGGCAGGCAATTGGGCAAAACAACCGTACCGATTAGAAACTAAAGCATCGCAAGGGTCTTCGCGGGCCAATATAGCGGCTAAGTGCAAGCCTTCGGGAAAAGTCACCGGCACATCTTTCATGGAATGGACGGCAATGTCGGCTTCTGCGGCCAGCAAGCCCTGCTCCAATTCCTTGACAAACAGCCCCTTACCGCCAATTTTAGCCAGCGGTGCATCCAGGATTTTATCGCCCTGAGTGACCATTTTTACCAGCTCAACGGCCACCTTAGGAAAAATAGCTTGCAACCGCTGCGCGACGTGTTCGGCTTGCCACAAGGCCAGCGGGCTTTGGCGGGTAGCGATACGGATTAGTGTGGTACTCAACGGAAAAACCCATAGTAAAAAATCTGTCCATTGTACCCCTATTAGGGGCTGAGTCTGCCAGCATTTTAGCGGCCGCCCAGGGCAATCGCGCTTAAATT